>JBMNTW010000039.1:0-11913 GCA_050945935.1 Christensenellales bacterium | reverse complement strand
CATCCACGCGGTGGACGAATGCACCGCCAAGGTGGTGGAAGCCATCCGAAAAGTGGGCGGCTGCGCCATCATCACCGCCGACCACGGCAACTCCGAGCAGATGATCGACCCGGAAGACGGCAAGTCCCCCTTCACCGCGCACACCACCAACCCCGTGCCGGTGATTTATGTGAACGACAAAGAGCCCAACGTCAAGCTCCGCGAAGGCGGCAGGCTCGCAGACCTCGCTCCCACGCTTTTAGATTTGATGGGTCTTGAAAAGCCTGCGGAAATGACGGGCGAATCCCTCATCATCCGCTAAGTTTAAGCAACCGGCGAACCGGTCCTTTCGGGCCGGTTCGTTTTGCATGTTTACGCCGGTATCAGGCAACTTTACACAAAGAAGGATGCGGCAAATCCGAACTTGACTTTTTTCGCCAACAGGCGTATACCGAATAAGTATTTGAACGAAGAATGATACGAAAGGAGGGGCAATCATGCAGCTCTTGGTTTACATTACGAATCAGTCCACGAAAATGCCCGAAGTGCTGGGCAGCCTCGTTAAAGTCGGCGTCAGCGGCGCCACGGTGGTCAACTGCGAGGGGATGGCAAGGCTGTTGGGATCCGACGGAGGCAGTTCGGACGACGCGCCCATGTTTGGCGTCATCCGCAGCCTGTTCAACAGCGAGTACGAACAGGGTCAGCTGCTGCTCGCGGTCATGCCGGACGAAATGATTCTTCCCGCCAAGGAAGCCATCAAAAGCATCTGCGGCGATTTCGACCAGCCCAACACCGGCATCATGTTTACAGTACCGGTCATGCATTTTGAAGGAGTTCATCCAAACAAAAAATGAGTACGCTATTCGCTCTCGCAGCCGCCATGTTGATGGGGCTGCTGTTTACGCGGGGCGCGAAAAAGGTGCATCTGCCCAACGTTACCGCGTTTCTGCTGGCTGGCCTTGTGGTCGGCCCGTACTGCCTCGGCATCTTCAACAGTGAGAGCCTGTCCTCTCTGGAGGAGATCACCACCGTGGCCCTCGGATTCATCGCCTTTTCCATCGGCAACGAGTTCAAGCTGGAAAACATTAAAAAACTGGGCAAGAAAGCCCTCATCATCACCTTCTTCCAGGCGCTGACCGCCACGCTGGTGGTGGTGGTGGCGCTGCTGGTCTTCGGGTTTGACGCGCCCATCGCCCTGACCCTGGGCGCCATCGCCACCGCCACCGCTCCCGCCGCCACGCTGATGGTGGTGCGGCAGTACCGCGCCAAGGGCACCATGACCAGCATGCTGCTGTCCGTCGTGGCGCTGGATGACGCCATCGGTCTGGGCGTGTTCGCCATCCTGCTGGCGATTTCCAAGTCTCTGGCCACGGGCGCCGTTCCCACGGTGATGAACATGCTGGTGCAGCCCGTTGCCGAAATCGTGTTCTCGCTGGCCATCGGGTTCGCCATCGGCAGTGTGATGTCCTTCGCCTTCAGGTTCTTCCGCTCCAGGGGGAACAGGCTGTCCATCGTCATCGCCTGCGTGCTGCTGGGCGTGGCTCTTGCGGAAATGCTGGAGTTGAGCTCGCTGCTTTTGTGCATGTCCATCGGCGCGGCGATGGTGAACCTGCGCAACGACGCGGAATCCATCATCGAACTGGCGGACCGCTGGACGCCCCCGCTGTTTATGCTGTTCTTCGTCATTTCCGGCGCGGAACTGGATCTGGCGGTGCTTACCACTGTGGGCGTGATTGGCATTGTGTATCTGCTGGCGCGCTCCGCCGGCAAGTGCTTCGGCAGCTTCCTTGGATCAAGGCTCGTTCATGCGGAACCCAAGGTGCAAAAGTACCTCGGCATCACGCTTCTGCCCCAGGCGGGCGTGGCGATCGGCATGTCCCAGGTGGTGATGGCGGCATTGCCCATGTACGGCGCGAAGATCCGCGCCGTGGTGCTCTGCGCCACGCTGGTATACGAACTCATCGGCCCGGTGCTGACCCGCATCGCCCTGATGAAAGCCGGCGAAATCCCCGAAGACGCCCTTCCCAAGAAGAAGCGCGCCGCCGTGGAAGCCAAATAAGCTTGTCTAACCAAAAAGAAAACCGCCGTCTGCAAAGAACGGCGGTTTTTGATTGCGGACTAAGCCGCGTCAGACCTGTTCCAAAGCCTGGGCAAGGTCGTCGATGATGTCCTGCGGGTTTTCGATGCCCACGGAAATGCGGATGAGGTCCGGCGAAACGCCGGCTTCCATCATCGCCGCGTCCGAAAGCTGGCGGTGGGTGGTGCTGGCGGGGTGCAGAACACAGGTCCGCGCGTCCGCCACGTGGATGACGATCTGGGCGACCTTCAGCGCCTCCATGAACTTTGCGGCGGTTTCTCTGCCGCCTTTGACGCCGAAGGAAATCACGCCGCAGGTGCCGTTTGGCATGTACTTTTTCGCCAGAGCGTGATAGGGATTGTCTTTCAGCCCCGGATAGTTCACCCACGAAACCTTCTTATGCGCAAAAAGGAACTCCGCGACTCTTTGGGCGTTTTCGCAGTGGCGCGCCATGCGCAAGGGCAGCGTTTCCAGACCGAGGTTGAGGATGTACGCGCTGTTGGGCGACATGGCAACCCCCATGTCCCGAATCAGCTGGGTGCGAATTTTGGTGGCGTAGGCGGCTTTGCCGAAGGACTCGGTGTAAATAACGCCGTGATAGGACGCGTCCGGCGTGGTCAGTTCGGGGTACTTGCCGGAAGCCGTCCAGTCAAAGCTGCCGGAATCCACAATGGCGCCGCCGATGACCTGGGCGTGACCGTCCATATACTTCGTGGTGGAATGGGTCACAATGTCCGCCCCCCATTCAAACGGGCGGCAGTTGACCGGGGTGGGGAAGGTATTGTCCACCACCAGCGGAACGCCCTGGGCGTGGGCGAGGTTGGCGAACTTTTCAATGTCCAGCACCTTCAATGCCGGATTGGCAACGGTTTCAGCAAACACCAGCCTTGTGTTGGGGCGGAAGGCTTTTTGAAGTTCTTCCACGGGCGCGTCCGCGTCCACAAAGGTGGTTTCGATGCCGAAGCGTTTCAGCGTGACGGCAAAGAGGTTGAAGGTCCCCCCGTAGATGGACGCGGCGGACACGATATGGTCCCCGCTCTGGCAGATGTTCAACACGGCGAGCATGTTCGCCGCCTGACCGGAGGAGGTCAGCACGCAGGCGACGCCGCCTTCCAGTTCGGCGATTTTTTTCTCCACACAGTCCACCGTGGGGTTGGAAAGGCGCGAATAAAAGAAGCCTTCCTCCTGAAGGTCGAACAGTTTGCCGAGCTGCTCCGCCGTGTCGTACTTGAAGGTGGTACTCTGGTAGATGGGCAATACTCTTGGTTCGCCGTTTTTCGGCTTGTATCCGCCCTGAACGGCGATGGTGTCAAGCTTCATGTTGTCCTCTCCTCGGTCGTTCGCAAAGGGTCAGTCGAGTTCCTGCAGGGTGAAGCCCAGCTCGTAGATGGAAACATCCTCCGCGGGAAGGGCTTTTTTCAGAATCATCAGGGAAGGGGAGGGCGTGGTGCAAACCAGCACGCCGTACACTTGCTCAAACCGCTTGCAAAGGGTCTTTTTGACCACGCTCATCTGGCGAATCAGGCGCAACAGCCCCCGCTCGTCCTCGCCCTTTTGGGCGATGGCAACAACCACAAAGTCCCGTTCGGACTTGAGCAGCAGATCGATGCGCCCCGCGCCGGGGATGTGGTACTCGCGTCCGTAGCCGTTTTCGTCCTCGAACACTTCGCATTCCCTGCCAAAGAGCGTGCCGTCCTGCTCCACGCGGCGCTCCAGCTCGTCCGCGATGACGTGCTTGTCAAACGCGGGCTCGGCCTTTTTGCCGCTGCTTTCCACGGGGGACACATAGTTCTGATACGTCGCCTGACCGGAAGCCAGGGCGGAAAGACGGGGCAGTTCCAGTTCGTATCTGGCGTTCAGCCTGCCGTCTGCCACATGCTTTTTGATGAAGCGCACGGCTTCTTCGTACCTGCCCAGCTTTTCAAGGGCGGAAACGGTGTTCCGGTAGGGGAGCATGCCGTCCAGATTCAGCTTGATGGCGCGGTTGAACTGGGAAAGGGCTTCTTCCGCCCTGCCCATGCGAAGGTACACGCAGCCTAGGTTGTTGACCGCGCAGGGGTAATTGTCGTCCAGCAGCAGACAGGAGTTGTAAAGGTTCAAAGCGAGCTCGTACTTGCCCGCCTTGTCCGCCGCCCAGGCATAGTCAAAATAGAAGGCGGGGTCCTGGGAGTACATGCTGCTTTCAGACGCCTTTTCAAAGTAGGGCAGGGCGGAACGCCACAGGCGAAGGTCGTAGTAAATCGTGGCGATGAGGTAATGGGCGAGGTAGCACTTCGGGTCCGCCGCCAGGGCGAGCATCAGAAGGTCCAGCTCCTGCTCCAGATTTTCGTCCGAGGATTCGGAAACCTCCAAAGCCTCAAACACCCATCCCATGGAGCACAGGGGCCAGTATTTGAAGAAAAGCTCCGCCACCCGGCCGTACATGCCGGGGAAAGGCGGCGAAAAGACCCATACGAAGCAGTCGATCCACCAGTCGCAGTTGGCAAGCTCGCCATAAAGGCGCTTTTCGCTCTCAAGGTACTGGTCAAACTGGTTGAAAAACTCCTGCTCGTTGCCCTCCCACCAGGCTAAAAACGCCATGAAATAATGATAGGCGTGCTCCCTGGGAAGGGTGTCGGTCAGGGCTTTCAACTGTTGCAAAAGCTGTTCGATGCGGGCGGGGTCCGCGTCGGGGGCGTTGCGCTCTTCCGAAAGGAAGACGCAAAGGTCATAGCCCTCTTCCTCCCGGGCGGCCACGTCGTCACGCAAGCCGCCGCGGGAGTTGTACGCGGAACCCCGCTGCTTTTTCTTTTTCCAGTCGTCAAAGGAGACAATGGACATTATTCGGGTGTTAGCTCCTTACATTGATTGCCGGATTACCGGAAAACCGCCGGATTACCGGAAATGGCAAGCTTAGCGCTTGGCGGGAATGATTTCGATCCAGTAATCGTCGGGGTCGTGGATGAAGTAAAGGCCCATCTTGGTGTTTTCGTAGCAGATGCAGCCCATTTCCTCGTGCTTTTTGTGGGCGGCGTCGTAATCGTCCACCACGAAGGCGATGTGGGACTCATTGTCGCCCAGATCGTAAGGCTCTTCCCTGTCCTTCAGCCAGGTGAGCTCCAGCTGGTGTTCGGAAACGCCGTCTCCCAGATAAACAAGGCGGAAGGAGCCGTCGGACGCGGTCTTTTCCCGCACGATTTTCATGCCCAGCGCTTCCTGATAAAAGGCGATGGATTTTTCAAGGTCAAACACGTTGATGTTGTTGTGTACCATTTTAAACTGCATGGTAGCGCCTCCTTGTGTGTTATATTTCAAAGGTTTCTGCGGTATGGTGCAGCGGGATGAACTTCACCCCGCGGGAGGTAACCTCCGGTTCAAAGGCGTTGGCGGCGTCAAAATCGCCCCAGAAATGCATGGGAACGAACACCTTGCATGAAATCGCGTCCAAAAACTCCTTCGCACCCCTGCCGATGTCCTTCACCATCCTCGGGTCCACGGCGAAGAACACCACATCCATTTCCGGATGATCCTTAACGATCGCGGCAAGCTCCCTGTGGTACCATTCCGCCGCTTCGTCGATTTCCTCTTTCGTGGATTCCTCCTGCCAGTGCCAGTTGTTCAAATCGCCGGCGTGGAAGATGCGCTTTTCGTCCAGTTCGATGTAAAAGGAAATCCCCTCATCGGTGGAACCGTAGGCGTCGATTTTCAGCGTGCCGTCGTCATAGTGGTCGCCCGAGTCGAGGACGGTGAAAGGCACATCCGTCCTGCCGGCGGCAAGGGCTGTGTGCTTTGCGAAAATCAGCTTGGCGCCGTATTTTTCGGGAAACTCCAGCAACTTGCGGGAAAAATGGTCGTGATGCCCGTGGCTGCTAAGGACGTATAAGGGCTTCCCGTCAAACAGCTCCTTCGGAAGCTCCGGAAAGTCCTTGTGGTCGAAATAGTCAATCAAAAGGTTCGCGCTTTCGCCGAAGATGGCGAAGCTGCTGTGGTGCAGATAGGTTGCCTTCATGGGTCACCTCGCGTTCGTGTCGTATTGCGCCCGGGGTCCTCCGATGTATTTCGGCCGTGTGCGCGCCATGACGACGTTCGCCTCGCCGATTCGCTTTTCCGCAAAGCGGACGGGCACCGCCACGGGGCGAAGGTGCATGCCAATGAGCGTATCTCCAATGTCGATTCCAGCATGGGCCAGGATGCGTTCCACCATGCAGTAATCGTCAAAGGTTGTGGTGGCGATGGTGGCCATCGCGCCGCCGGCGTGCAGAGACGGGCGGACGTTTACTTCATCCAGACCGTACTGCTCGGCGCACGCGCGTTCCACCACGATGGCGCGGTTCAAATGCTCGCAGCACTGAACGGCAAGATACAGTTCGTTTTCCTTGATGACGGGCAGGATGCCCGCCATAATCGCGGCGGCGATTTCTTCGGACGAATCCGAGCCGATTTTGCTGCCCCGCACCTCGCTGGTGCTGCAACCGAGCACGACGATCTGCCCCTTTTTCAGGTTCGCAACGTCCACCAGAGCCAATATGGCGGCCCTTGCCTGGGACGTGAGTTTTTCGGTTTCGGTCATGGTTCCACCTCCTTGAACGCGTCGACCTTCATCAGCATGTATTCCAAAGAGTCGAACAGGGCGATGCTGCTCGCCTGCATAATGTCGTAATCTACGCCCACGGTGGTCCAGGTATTCACACCGTCCGTGGACTCGATGAGCACGCGCACCTTGGAAGCGGTGCTTTTGGAGCTGAGCACGCGCACCTTGTAGTCAAGTAAGCGCATCTGCTTCAGTTCGGGATAAAACCGCTCCAGCGCCTTTCTGGCGGCAAGGTCCAACGCGTGCACGGGGCCGAAGCCGTCCGCCGCGTTGATTTCCTGCACGCCGTTGACGCTCAGGCGCACCATGGCGGTGCAGGTGTGCCCCGCCTCGGCGGGGGAGGTGCCCACCACCTTGTACTCCTCCAGATGGAAAAAGGGCTGAAACAACCCGAGCTTTTTTCGCACCATCAGCTCAAAGGAGGCTTCCGCCCCTTCGAACTGGTAGCCGTCGCTCTCCATCTCCTTCAAAAGCTCGGTGATTTCCTTCACGGCTTTTGAGTCCTTGGTGATGGAGGGGTCAACCTCCTTCACCTTGTTCAGTACCGCACTCCTGCCGGACATGAAGCTGAGCAGAATCTGCCTGGTGGCGCCCACGGACTCCGGCGGAACGTGTTCAAAGGTCAACGGATTTTTCTCCACCGCGTCAATATGCATGCCCGCCTTGTGGGAAAATGCGTTCTTCCCCACATAGGGGGCGCGCTTGTCCGGCGAGCGGTTGACCATTTCGTAAACATCCCGGGAAAAGGCGCACAGCGAAGGCATCGCCTCCGGGCAGATGCAGTGATACCCCATCTTCAGCTGAAGATTGGGAATCAGCGTGAAAAAGTCCGCGTTCCCGCAGCGCTCGCCCCAGCCGTTCAGCGTGACCTGTACCATCGTCGCCCCGGCCTGCACCGCCGCCATGCTGTTCGCCACGGCAAGGCCGCAGTCGTTGTGGCAGTGGATGCCGACGGGAACCTTAAGTTCCGCCACAGCTTTTGCTGTGAAGCGGGAAATGTCCTCCGTCAGCGTTCCGCCGTTGGTGTCGCACAGGCAGATCCAGTCCGCCCCGCCTTTTTTTGCGGCGAAAAGGGCGGAGAATGCGTAATTTTCGTTGCTGCGGCAGCCGTCAAAAAAATGCTCTGCGTCGAAAACCACTTCTTTGCCCGCCTGCTTCAAAAAGCGGACGCTGTCCTCAATCATGGCGAGGTTTTCTTCAAGCGTTGTGCGCAGCACAGCGTCCACGTGCAAATCCCAGCACTTGCCGAAAATCGTCACCGTGGGGGTGCTGGCGGCAAGCAAAGCCTGCAGCCCTTCGTCCTCTTCGGCGGGGACGAGGGGCCTTCTCGTGGCGCCGAAGGCGGCGAGCCTGCTGGTTTTGGGCGGGTCTTTCGCAAGATGGCGGAAGGCTTCCGCGTCCGTCCTGCCGGCGGTGGGCTGGCCGGCTTCGATGTAGTCCACGCCCAGCGCGTCCAGCATCTCTACCATGCGCAGCCGGTCCTCCAGCGAAAACGATGCCCCTGGTCCCTGGGCGCCTTCGCGCAGCGTCGCATCGTAAACGGTGATGTGCAAGGCGGGCCTCCCGTCAGCAGTAAATAATAGGATAAAAAGATTATAGTGTGTGGCGGGTTTTTTGTAAAGCGAAGGGCATTCCCCCGAAAAGGTGAAAATGCAGCACGGGTTTCATCCGCCTTGCAGCCGGTTGGGATGCAAAACGTATCACTGTTTGTCACACCCGCCGCCAAACTAGACCAAATAGTGCAATTTTGACGAAAAAACCATATTTTCATGTACAAAATATGGGTACTCTGATATAATTCCATCATGATGAAACTATAAGAAAGGATCCCGCCATGATGAATGAAGAAAGCAAGGCCTCCATCAACGCTTCGATCAAGAAGCTGGGCAACGCGCTCCGTTTGCTTCGCAAGCAGTCGGGCTACACGATCGACGAGCTGGCAAAGCTGGTCAACATCTCCGCGAAGACGCTGGCGCGCATCGAAAAGGCCGAATCGGGCATATCCGTCAACAAACTGTTCGCGCTGACCGAAGTGCTGGGCATCGCGCCGGACGAGCTGATCCGCAGGGCGACGGCAGGCGCCGCTTCGGGGGAGGACGAATGGCCGGAAGAGGCGTTGAAGGAGCTGGAGTTCGCCCGGGAGTTCATCAAGGCGAAGTACAATCTCAAATAGACTGGAAGGACCCGCCCGTCTGGGCGGGCTTTTTGTGTTTTTGGGGCCAATCAGGTCATACACCCATACATCCATGCATACCAATGCACCAAGAAGGGGGGAGAGTGCAACTATGGCCTTTGGAAGAATCAAAAAGCTGGGCAGAAGGGCAAAGGCCGCCGGAAACGAGCTGTTCCGGCGCGCGGGTACTTTGCGGCTGACCGTTCTCGCTCTGGCGTTTGTACTCATCGGCGGCTCTTTTTTGATGCGGGAAGTGGTGGTTCAGCAGGTGTTTGCCTCCAGCCAGACGGAGCCCTACCGCACGGGCGACAGTTCCACGGGAAAAATCGCCATCACCTGCAACGTGGCCTGGGGCGAGGAATTCCTTCCCCAAATGCTGGACATCCTAAAAGAGAAGGACGTGCTGATTACCTTCGTGATACTGGGTGAATGGGCACAAACCCACAAAGAGGAACTGAAAACCATCGCACTGGCGGGTCACGAGCTTGGCAACCACGGGTATTATCACGTCAATCACAGTTCCCTTTCGGCAGACAGGGTCAAAAGTGAGATCACGCGCACCGCAGATCTGATTCAGGAGGTCACCGGCATCACCCCGACGATCTTCTCCCCGCCTTCCGGCGATTGCGACAAAGAAAGCGTTTCCGCCGCCGTCGAGGCAGGGCAAAAGGTGATTCTGTGGAGCGTGGACACCATCGACTGGCGCAGAGACGGCAAGCAGAACATCCTCAAAAGGGTGTTCAGAGACCCCAAAGCGGGGGATATCATCCTCATGCACCCCACGAAGGATACCGTCGAGGCGCTGCCCGAAATCATCGACGGATTGAAGGAGCGCGGGTTGACGCCCTGCCCCGTCGGCCAGATTCTGCCCTAGGTTTTTTCGCCCGATTCAACGTAAAAAGGAAGGGGATGCTCTTGCCGCGCGGACCTTGAACGCCTTGATTTTCGCATAAAACAGCGTTCGGCGCATAAAAGTAGGCCGGATGATAGTTATTTTGAAAAATAATTAGCAAAAAAGCTAAATTTCCCTGCAAAAACTGGTTGCTTTTTTGCGGGTTTGGCTGTAAACTGTACTTGTTGCTCTGAATGGGGTCTGTGGTTGCAAGTCGATGCCAGTCGCAGGCGAAACGACCCACGTAAGCCGGGATAAATTGCGCCCGGTGATCATGGTGCGGCTTAGATGTAAGTCCGACCAGGTGATATCCGTCCTTGTGTCTCCAGTCTATTTGCACTTCTTGCGTAGATCAGTGGTCACCAAAAACGGAATATTCCTTGAGACAAGCAGTAGTGGAAGGGTAGTCCCCCGGTAGCGAACCTTGCAGTCGGCGAGTGTGGGGTCAAAGACCAGGTCAGCCGATTCATTGCAACAAAACCAATTTATTTTCCAGGGGGATTATCCAAAATGTTCGAAGACAAGGTTCTCGTATGCCGTGACTGCGGCGCTGAATTCGTTTTCACCGCCGGAGAACAGCAGTTCTACGCAGAGAAGGGCTTCCAGAATGAGCCCCAGCGCTGCAAGATCTGCCGTGATGCAAAGAAGGCTACCCGCGGCGAGCGCACCGAACGCGGTGAGCGCGAGATGTTTGATGCCGTTTGCGCAGCTTGCGGCGCACCCACCCGTATTCCTTTCAAGCCGAAGAACGACAGGCCCGTGTATTGCAGCGCCTGCTTCCAGGCCCGCAGGTAACCACCCCTCGGAAAAGAAGCGGAGATCGACCACCGTCCCATTCGATAGTTTGGGGCGGTTTTTGTTTTAAGTTGAAAAGTATGACCCTATCGTGCTACAATCCTTAAAGTTATAGCAACAATAAGGAGGACGTCCATGGTCAGCATCGTCATCGTGTCCCACAGCGAAAAGGTTGCGCAGGGTGCCGCGGAAATCGCCAACGAAATGAACACCGCCAACATTCCCATCGTCGCCGCAGGCGGAACGGGGGACGGCAGGGTCGGCACCAACACCGAATTGATCGTCAACGCCATCAACAGCGTTTACTGCGGGGATGACATCCTCGTTTTCGCGGATCTGGGAAGCTCCATTCTCAGCACCGAAATGGCAATGGACCTCTTGGACCCCGAAGTGGCGGCAAAAGTCCGCATTGTGGACGCGCCCATCGTCGAAGGCGTGGTGGTCGCCGCAATCCAGGCCGGCATTACGGACAATACGGACGAAATCATCGAAGTCGCCGAAGGTTCCAAGATGATTCCCAAGGTTCACAAGGACTAAGCGGGAAACAGCGCCATGATTTTTCACAGCACCGCAGAAGGAAGGGAACGGGAAGTCGCCGCCTTGTGGCACGAATGCTTTCCGGAGGACAGCGAGGTGTACGTCAACTGGCTGATGACCAGCAAGTACAACCCCGCCCTTTGCCGCGCGCTGGAGGAGGACGGAAAACTCGTGGCCCTTTTGCACCTTCTGCCCCTGCGCCTTCGCCTTTGCGATAAGGAAGTGGAACTCCCCTTCGTGTACGGCGCGGGTACGCTAAACGCCTACCGGAAACGGGGCTTCATGCGCGAGCTGCTCAGGGAAACCTGTGCGTTCGAGCGCGAGAAGGGTCATGTTTGCATCGGCCTGTACCCCTTCCAGTACGGGTTTTACCGGAAAGCCGGCTTCGGGCTGATCGACGAGTGCGCCGCGGTGGAGATGAAGGCGGCGGACATACTCAAAGAATCCCGCTTCTGGGCGGAGCATTCCTGCGAAGTCACCGCACTGACACCGTTGGACATGCTCTCCGTCTGGCAGCAGGCGAACGGGCGGTTCGAGGTTGGCCCCGTCAGAACCATTCAGCGCTGCGAACTCCGCCTTTCCGAATGGAGTTGCGACGGCGGCAGTTCCCTGTGCTGCAAGAAAAACGGCGAAGCGAAGGGCTACGCTCTCTTTGCACCTTTGGAGGGCAGGCTGGAAGTGGAAGAAATCTTCTACACGGACGGCGAAGCCCTGCAAGCGCTTCTTCTAACGCTTGCCAACACGGCGCAAAGCACAAAATGCGAAACCATTCGCTGCGAACTGCCCAGAGACGAGTTCCCCCACCACCTGTTTGCGGACAGCCGAAAGGGTGTTTACCTTGAACCCCACGCCATGTTCCGCGCGGTAGACGCATCAGCGCTTTTAGAGGG
>JBMNTW010000038.1:0-11955 GCA_050945935.1 Christensenellales bacterium | reverse complement strand
GGACTTGTGTTCGTCATCCCGACTTCCACCAACTTCAACGCCACCGTGGCGGGCTACGGCTTCCTGGCTCTCGCCGTTTTGATCTTCGGTCAGTGGAAGCCGCTGCGCGTGCTGTTTGCCGCCTTCTTCTTCGGATTCTTCAAGGCGGTGGCGTCCACCTCGTCGGGCATTCCCTTCCTTGCCGGACTGGGCATCCCCAGCGATATTTACAAGATGGTGCCCTACATTGCCACCCTCATCGTTCTGGCGTTCACATCCAAGAGCTCCCAGGCGCCCAAGGCCGTTGGCACACCGTACGACAAGGGAAGCAGATAGCAGTATTACACAACCCAAGGCCGGTCTTATGCGAAAGGGCCGGCCTTTTCGTTGCAGAAAGTCCGGCGTTTATTGGAAGAACAGGGTATTTCCCATCCGTAAACATTCTGTGTATTTCCTTGATTGCCGGTTTTTTTCAAGCTATAATCATGAAAGCACCACGAAAGGGAAAATGCCATGAAGAAACGCAATGCAATCGGATTGCTCGCGCTGCTCGTCGCCGCGCTGACGCTGGCGGGCTGTGCCGGCCCTGCCGCCACCGGCGAACTGGGCGGGGATACCATTGACGCACCGGAACTTCCCGCCAACGCAACGGCGGTTCCCGTTACCACGCCTTCCGTCACCCCCGCTCCCACCCAGGAGCTTCCCAGGCCGGACGGCATTCCGGATGCGGATGACAAGGGCCAGACCGAAAAGCTCAACTACGAGCGGGACTACGAGTCCTACGCCAAGGCGAACAGCGACGTCATCGGCTGGATTTCGGTGCCCAACACCATCATTGAGTACCCCGTCGTCATCGCTGCGGACAATGACTACTACCTGCATTACAACTACAAGAAAGAGAAATCCAAGTCCGGCGCGATTTTCATGGACTACCGCAACGCGGACTTTGAAAACGCCCGCCACGTGATCATCTACGGCCACAACATGCGCAACGGCACGATGTTCCACGACCTGAACAGCTACAAGCACAAGGATTTCTTCAAGCAGAACCCCGTCATCACCCTGTACTACAAGGGCGAAAAGTACGAGTACGAGATCTTCTCTGCGAACGTGGTTCTGGCGGACATCAACTTCATCCGCACCAAGTTCAAGAGTGACGACGATTTCGTGGACTACTTCGCGGAGTTCAAGTCCTACAGCAAGTTTGAAAACGATGTGACCGTGGGTCCCAACGACCAGGTGCTCACCCTCTCCACCTGCACCTACGAGTACGACGATTCCCGCTTCATCGTTCAGGCGAGAAGGGTCAGGGACTAACTGTGAAATGACGCGCCATCCGGCTTCCGGGCGGCGCGTTTTGCATTGAAGAAGGCATGGGAAGAACTGTATCGTATGATAGAATAGATACCAGAATATAGTTTCACAACCGGCACATTTTTCAGCCCCGGTGTTATACTGAAAGGGCAAATCGAAGCGCAAACGCCGACGGAAGGAGAAGGATTTGAAGGAGCTTTTCATCGTCACCGGCGCCTGCGGGCACCTGGGCAGCACCATCACGGCGGCTCTTGCTAAAGGCGGACACACCGTCCGCGCCTTTGCGCTGCCCGATGACCCCGCCGCCGCCCTGAACGGCATTTCCTGCGAAATGGTGCGCGGCAACGTGCTGGACCCTGCGTCTTTAGAGCCGCTGTTTGACGGCGCGGAAGACGCGAAAATCACGCTGTTCCACTGCGCTGGCATCGTTTCCATCGGCTCAGCCCGCAAAAAAATCGTGCGGGAAGTCAACGTCACCGGCACAAGGAACGTGGCGGAAGCCTGCAAGGCGCACGGGGCAAGGATGGTGTACGTCAGCAGCGTTCACGCCATACCCGAACTGAAAAAAGGCGAGACGATGACGGAAGTCTCCGCCTTCGACCCCAAAAAGGTGGAAGGCCATTACGCCAAAACCAAGGCGGAAGCCACGGCGCTTGTGCTGGACATGTGCAAACAAGGGCTGGACGCCGTCATCATCCACCCGTCCGGCATCATCGGTCCCAACGACCGCGCAGGTGGGCACATGTCACAGATGGTGGTGGACTTTTTAGAGGGCAGGCTCACCGCCGGCGTGGTGGGCGCTTATGACTTTGTGGATGTGCGGGATGTGGCGGAAAGCGCCATCTTAGCCGCTGAAAAAGGCAGAACGGGCGAGTGCTACATCCTTTCCAACCGGCAGTACACCGTGCGGGAACTGCTCAACGCCGCTGCGGCAGCGTCCGGCAAAAAGCCGCTTCGCATCATACTTCCCATGTGGCTGGCGCAAGTTTTCGCGCCGTTGGCGGAACTTTACTACAAACTCCTTCGCCAGCCGCCGCTGTTCACGTCTTACTCGATGTACACCCTCCAGTCCAACTCCAGCTTTTCCCACGAAAAGGCAGCAAAGGAGCTGGGCTACTCCCCCCGCCCCCTTTCAGAGACGATGGAAGACACCGTCAGCTGGCTGCGCGAAGCGGGGCTGACAGTCAAAGAGCGCCTGCCGGGGGAAACGCGCCTGCAGCGCTCCAAACGCCTTAGAAGGCGCAAGCGCGCCCGGGCGCAGGGTTAATCCTCTTTACCCGAAGGCAATTTGATGCTCGTTTCGGCGAAGGCGCGGGCTTTCGCCTGTTTTCGTGACCGCCCAAAAAGGTGGCGAAGGGTTTGAGCGGGTGTTATAATGGTAAAAATGGCTATGAAAGCTATGACCTGCTTTCGGTCACACGGCTTATCATCAAGATTTTTCGCTGAGTGAAGAGGAAAAATGAAACGTTACCGCCGCCGTCGCGACTCGGGCGCGCTCTCCCTCGTTATTGGAATCGTCGTCATCGCAGCCGTCACCGCAGGGCTGTTTTTCGGCATACGCGCGCTGATAGGCCTGTTTTCCCGCGGAACGCCCGTGGTTTCCGAAACCCCCACGCCCCTTCCTGTGACCACGCCCACCCCCGTTCCCACGCCCACCGCCACCGTCGCTCTGCCGGAGGCGGAGCGGGAGCCTTCGGAGTTTGACCTTTACCAGCTGGACATTCGGGTGGACGTGGAAAACAACGAGCTCACCTGCATGCAGCAGGTGGACTGGACCAACCGCACGGGCGAAGAAATCGGCGAAGCGGTGTTCCGCATGTATCCCAACGCCCTGACCCACGGCGAGGACTCCCCCGTTTTGAACCTGAACAAGGTGTTCCCCAACGGCGCGGACACCATGGGTCTGGAAATCAGCCGCGTGCTTGTGAACGGCACTGCTGTGAACTGGACGCTGGACGGCAAACTCGGCACTACGCTGCGCGTGCCCTTTGACGAGCCGCTGGCGAACGACGATTCTGCGGAAATCACCCTCAGCTACCGCTTCAAGCTTCCCAAGGGCTTCTACCCCTTGAGTTACAGTGCCACAGGCATTCAGGCGGCGTGGTTCTACCCCGTTTCCGCCGTTTACGCGGACGGCAAATGGGCGCTGACGGACGTTGCCCAAAGCGGCGCGTACCCCTGGTACTTCCCCGCCGCGGATTACGAGGCGGTGATCCGCATTGCCGGGAAATACGCCCTCTGCTCCACAGGCGAAGCGCAGAACGTTTCCAAACAGGGTGATGATACGATGTACTTCATCTCTGCTTCCGCCGCGCGGGACTTTGCCTTCTGCGTCACCAAGCACGAAAAATCCGCCGAAAAGACCACGAAAAGCGGCGTTCACGTCCTCGCCCGGGCGCAGTACAACGACCGGTCCAGGGATTTGGCAAACACCGCGGCGGAGTTGATTGAGTTTTACGAAGATTACCTTGGCCCCTTCCCCGGCGGGGAGCTGGAGCTGGTCCAGACCACGATGACGGGGGAAAACTCCGTCCACGCCGGTCTCATCATGGTGGACACCACCCTGTTTTCCGGCAAAAAGGCGGAGATGGACACCAAGCTCGCCTACGCCGTCGCCCGTCAGTGGCTGGGCTGCTCGGTGGGCGCTGGATTTGCGGACGACAGGGATCTTTTAACGCCCATGGCGCAGTTCATGGCGTATCTGTATCTGGACCAGACCAACAGCGCCTCGGCGGACAATGCCCTCGCGCTTCCCGGCGCGAAGACGATGAAGGACCTGCGCACCGCCGTGGGCACATCCCGCTTTGACCCGGCTTTGAAGGCCCTTTGCGAGGAGTACGCCGGCAAAAAATGCACCGCAGAGGACTTTGCCGCCCTTTGCGGAGACAGCGAGGCGGAAGTCAAGCGCGCCCTGGGAAGATAACAGGCGCTTTTTCGGAGAAGGACAGCACATTCGATGGATCACAACACCCTTCAGGCCGCCCGAAGGGCGGAAGCGGAGCGAATCGAAAAGAAAAAGGCAAAGCGGCGGCAAAGGCGCAAAAAACTGCTGGCGCTTTTTGCCTCTGCTTTGCTTGTGCTTTCCTGCTGTTTGGTGGCGTTTACGCTGATTGAAAACGGCATTTTCGCCAAGGCAGAGGAGCAGGAGGAGCCCGTCGTCGAAGTCGCCCGGCAGACCACCCACCACGTGCTTTCGATTGATTTGGTGGACGGCGAGTACAGAACGGTCACGTTGAGCGACGGCTCGGTGACCACGCTGGAGGATTACGAGTCCGAGTACGTTCAGTTCGGTTTGGGCGACGCGCTCATCCTGCCCGCCGGCGTCATCGACGAAACCGGCGAGGACGTTTCCGGCATACTGGACACGCCGGACTACGACCCCCTGACGGACGTTCCCCCCACCCCCACCCCCGTACCTTTGCCCGAGGAGTACGAAGCGGAGGAGGACGACTTCTCCCCCGCCGCTGAAGGCGAAGGCGAGTACGCTGCCGTTTCGGTGGACGACGTGATCGTGTGCTTCCTTTCCTCCCGGGCGGACTACGAATGGGTAATGGAGCGTCTGCTCAACGGCTGCGGCAGCAAGGAGGGCGCGAAGGTCACCAAAAAGGGCACGGTGCAGAACGTGTGCGCCTATTTTCAGTTGGACGAGCCTGCCGACGTTTACACCAAAGAGGAAGCCTACCTGCTGCTATTAGACAGCGTGACGCTGCGCTGGACGGAAACGGCAACCGCCACCGAAAGCGTGGAGCCTTCCACCCTGTATCAGGAGGACCCCACCCTCGAAAAGGGTAAAACCAAAGTCAAGGACCCCGGCAAAAAGGGCAAGGTCAAGAACACCTACGAGCTGGTTTATGAGGCCGGCAAAGTGGTGGACAAGAAGCTGGTCGCCCAAAAGGTGGTGGAGGAAGCGGTCCCCCAAATTGTGCTGAAGGGCACAAAGGCAACGAGTTCGTCCTCCTCCTCATCCTCCGGAAAGACCACCACCCCCGCCTCCGGCACGGGCGGTTACTGGCCGGGCACGTCAATCGGCAAGGGCGTGGACTACCCGAATATCGACACGTCAAAAACCCGCCCCGACCGCGCGGACTACGGCATCAAGGGCCCTTCCACCGGCTCGCTGTCCTTCGCCTGGCCTACGGACAGGCACAAAGTCAGCTCCTATTTCGGCTGGCGGTACGGGCGCATGCACTACGGCGTGGACATTTTTGACAGCCGCAACACGCCGATCTACGCATCCGAAAGCGGCACGGTGACCAAATACACCGGCACCCACAGCGGATACGGACTCATCGTGGAAATTTCCCACGGCAACGGCTACACCACCCGTTACGCCCATTTGGAATCGAAGGTGGTCTCCGTGGGGGACAGGGTGGTCAAAGGCCAGCTCATCGCCTACATGGGCGACTCGGGAACCACAAGCTCCGAACCGCATTTGCACTTTGAAATCCGGTGCAATGACGTGCCCTACAACCCCATGTTCTATCTGCCCTGAGTGTTATCACAAAAAAAGCAGCCGGATGGCTGCTTTTTACTTTACATGATGAAACGTTAAAGGTTTGCTAGAATTTCACTTCGTTTTTGACTATATTCCTCTTGTGTGATCAGCGCGTCTGCCAAAAGTCCTTCCAGTTCTAGCAGTTTTTCCTTTGTTGATGGACATTTTGCAGATGACACGCTTCGGTTTGCATTACTTTTCTCATTTTTTGCTGAAAGGACAAAGCTGTATTCTTTTTCGGGAAGCAGGGAAAACAACGTTTCATATGCTCCTTTGGAAAGTGTAAGCTTTTCAAGTTTTTTACTCTCTGCGTCTGGATAATAATAAAGGGCCACGGTACGATTATCGTGTAGGACGGTCTGCGATGTAATCGGGTTAACTCCCTTTCTGCTAGCGATGATAGCGCCGGCTTCCCCGGCAATTAAACCACCGACAATAGCACCACCAACTGACGATCCACCTCCACCTCCACCGGAAACAATAGTTTCAGAGTATACATCCCCCTCAATCTTGTAATAATAAATTCTTGATATCTTAATTTTCTTATAGAAAAAGAGTTGATCCCAAATTACATCCGGAGTCATCTTTTCCGGGCTGCTGTGGGCAAGAATCTTGTCTTTTATAGTCTGCCAGGGTGTAATAAAGCATAATGATTCTTCGAAACCCAAACATGTAGAGAAAGCAAGTTATAATTAGTATTCAGAATCGGCCAAGCAGGAATGTTAATCAATGATTCTTCATCTGGAGGGTTCAACTTTTTGAAAAGAGAATAATAATCGGGCTCAATCTGTCTAATTAATTCTTCTGCAATAGCTAATCGTTTTCTGTTGGCATCTTCTTTGTCTCTTGTTTCTTCTTCCTTGCTCTTTCTTACGTATACCAATATTGTAAAAGTTGAACCAACAATAAATAGAAAAAAACCTAAAAACTCTTGCTTTATCGCGATTAGGACGACTCCAAGAAGTAGTATTAGGAATCCATCCAATAGCAATCATCTCAACGAATCCTCCTATGTTTTTATAGTGTCTTTTAAACAGAAGTGACTGGTTGAATAGATCCTCTAAACAGCCCGAGTAGCCGCGATTCAAGCGTGCCCGTGAAACAATACGCTTTGGCGGTCTGCCGCGTGTTTGAGGGCAATTTAACAGGGTTTTTCAGGAAAATGCTGCGCCTACCCCCGCCGGATCCTGTTTTTGCGCATGATCTGGCAGTCCCAGTAATCGTAGTGGCCGTTGTAAACCTCCACCACGGCAATGAGCTTGTCCGTCCAGGTGTCCAGCGACCTTTTGTCAATGGAGCCGATGTGCCGCACGCACATGCCGTGGGGATAGTCGCTGTCCGGATTGAAGAAGGGGTCCCCCAGGGCGAAACCGGCTTTTCGGGCGCTTTCCTGAAAGCCTATGCGGGCGAGCTCGTCTGTAAAGGAGCAGTAGTGGTTGATGCGCCGGGGGGCGTGAATGTCGTCTCCGTAGCGGACCATCATCTCGATCTGCTCGCCGTTTTTCACCGTCTGCAGGTTCGCCGCCGTGGGGTAGGCTTCCTTGCGGAACACCTGCCACTTTCCGTCGACCCGGGTTTCGTAATCTGTAACCAGGGAGCGCTTCTTTTCGCAAAGCGCGGAAAGGGCGAGAAGCGCCGGCTCGTCCGGCCCGTAACAGAAGAACTCCATGGCGTTGCCCCAGTTCCGCACCGCCATGATGCGCACGCCAACCTTTTGGGCAACGCGAAGCAGGCGGCGGAACAGCCGCTCCAGCGACCGCGCCTGAAAGGGCGTCGTCAGGCTCAGGGCATAGTTTTTCCGGTGCTGAACGCGAAGCAGCATCAGCACGGGCAGCGCCGCGCGCTCTTTGTCCGGCAATTCACGCATGTCCACCCGCATGACGGCGGGTTTGCCCTCGAAGGTGGTGTCATAGGCTAGCCAGGGCTTGTTGGCCTTATCCATTGGTTCTCCTCGTTGCACAGTGATGAAAACATTATAGCACGGCCCGGCTTTTCCGGTATAGCCCCCTTCCCTGCCGCCCGGGCTGGACAGGTGCAAATCCTCTCTTTTGTTTTGCCGCGAAATAGTGTATAATACTCATAAGAAGAAACTCCGTAAGGATACAGACGTTCAGGGCGAAGGAGCCGCCCAAATAACAGGCTTCGCATCGTTATAAACCGGCAATTTTCGCCGTTTTTTAAGTTTTTTGCCCCAAAAAGTTTTCCGAAAGGACCCGCTATGCACGAAAAGTTTGAAATTGAGAACGAAATCACCACCACCGGCTTCGAGGAGGCGGAAACGGCCCATATTGCCACCTCCAGCGTCGCGCCGGACTATTCCGCCACCGCTTCCGACTCGCATTATGACGCGTCGGACATTCAGGTGCTGGAAGGCCTTCAGCCCGTGCGCGTGCGCCCGGGGATGTACATCGGCTCCACCGATTCCAGGGGCCTGCACCATCTCGTGACCGAGATTGTGGACAATTCCATCGACGAGGCCCTCGCCGGTTTTTGCGACGATATCCGCGTCCGCATCCACGCAAACGGCGCTCTTTCCGTGCGGGACAATGGCCGCGGCATTCCGGTGGACATTCACCCCGTCATGGGCAAGTCCGCGCTGGAAATCGCGCTGACGGTGCTGCACGCCGGCGGCAAGTTCGGCGGAGAAGGGTATAAGGTCTCCGGCGGTCTGCACGGCGTGGGCGTTTCCGTCGTGAACGCCCTTTCCAAATATCTTCGGGCAGAGGTGCGCAGGGAAGGCAAGATTTATTGCATGGAGTTTTCCCGCGGGGAGGTGACCATGCCCCTGACCGTCACCGGCGAAACCGAACGGGAGGATACCGGCACCACCATCACCTTCATTCCCGATGAAGAAATCTTCGAAACCGTGGATTTTTCCGCCGAATTAATCTGCACCCGTATGCGCGAAATGGCGTTTTTGAACCGCGGCATTTCCATATCGGTGGACGATGAGCGCACCGGCTCCCACAACGCCTACTGCTATTCCGGGGGCATTGTGTCCTTCGTGCAGTACCTGAACAAGAACAAGGAAGTGCTCAGCGAAGAGCCCATCTACTTCTGCGCGGAAAAAGATGGCGCCATCGTCGAAGTCGCCATGCAGTACAACGACGGGTATCAGGAAAACATCCTTTCCTATGCCAACAACATCAACACCCACGAAGGCGGCACCCACCTTGCGGGCTTCAAGGACGCGCTGACCCGCGTGGTCAACAACTACGGACTGAAATACAAGCTCCTCAAAGAGGGGGATACCAAGCTCTCCGGTGAGGACGTGCGCGAAGGCCTGGCGGCGATTATTTCCGTCAAGCTGCCCAACCCCCAGTTCGAAGGGCAGACCAAAACCAAGCTGGGCAACTCGGAAATGCGCGGGTTCACCGCTTCCGTGGTGTCTTCCGGTTTGGAGGATTATCTTGAAGAAAACCCTGCAATCGCCCGCACGATTATCGACAAGTGCATGCAGGCGAACCGCGCCCGTGAAGCCGCCCGTAAAGCCCGTGAACTCACCAGAAGAAAGAGCGTGCTGGAATCCGCCGCTCTGCCCGGAAAGCTCGCGGACTGTTCTGAAAAGGACCCAGCTTTGTGCGAAATCTTCCTCGTCGAGGGTGACTCTGCAGGCGGCAGCGCCAAAATGGGCAGGGATAAGCGCTTTCAGGCGATCATGCCGCTTCGCGGCAAGATTCTGAACGTGGAAAAGACCCGCATCGACCGCATCCTGACCAACCAGGAAATCAAGAACATGGTCACCGCTTTTGGCGCAGGCATCGGCGACGAGTTCAACCCCGAAAAGCTCCGTTATCACAAAATCATCTGCATGACGGACGCGGATGTTGACGGTTCCCACATCCGCATCCTGCTGTTGACCTTCTTTTTCCGCTACATGCGCCCGCTCATCGAGCAGGGGTATGTGTACATCGCCATGCCTCCGCTTTACAAGGTCAAGTGCGGCAGCGAAGAGGTTTACGTTTATACCGACGAAGAAATGCAGCGCCAGCTGGACATTTTCGGCAGGGATAAAAAGGTCGAAATCCAGCGCTACAAAGGCCTTGGCGAAATGAATCCCGATCAGCTCTGGGAAACCACCATGGACCCGGAAAAGCGCACCATGATGCGCGTCAGCGTGGAGGACGCCATGGCGGCGGACGAGATCATGACCATCCTGATGGGCGACAAGGTCGAACCCCGCAGGGAGTTCATTGAAAAGAACGCCAAACTGGTGGCGGATCTGGATGTTTAAGGCGGAAGAAACACGTTAAACGGAGGAAGATATGTCTGAAAATCCCGGAACGAGGCTGATGAACGTCGACCTCGAGTCTGAAATGAAAAAATCCTTCATCGCCTACTCCATGGCGGTGATTATCAACCGTGCCCTGCCGGACGTTAGGGACGGCTTAAAGCCCGTTCACAGGCGCATTCTGTACGATATGGCGGAACTGGGCATGTGGCCGGATAAGCCCTTTCGAAAGTCCGCCCGTATCGTTGGCGACTGTTTGGGCAAGTACCACCCCCACGGCGACAGTTCCGTTTACGACGCCATGGTCCGCCTGGCGCAGGAGTTCAACACCCGCTACCCCCTGGTGGAAGGGCACGGCAACTTCGGCTCCATCGACGGGGACGGCGCCGCCGCCATGCGTTACACCGAGGCGCGCCTTTCCAAGCTCGCTTCCGAAATGCTCAGGGACCTTGACAAAGACACCGTGGACTTCGGCCCGAACTTTGACGAGTCCCTTACCCAGCCTCTGGTGCTCCCCTCCCGCTTTCCGAACCTTCTGGTGAACGGCAGCAACGGCATCGCCGTGGGCATGGCGACGAACATTCCCCCCCACAACCTCGGCGAAGTCATCGACGCCTGCGTGGCGATGATCGACGATCCCGAAATCACCACCGAGGAGCTCATCACCCTCATACCCGGTCCGGACTTTCCCACCGGCGGCATCATCATGGGAAAATCGGGCATTCGCGAGGCGTACCGCACCGGCCGCGGCCGCATCATCGTGCGCGCGAAGACGGAAATCGAGCAGATGTCCGCCAACCGCTCCCGCATCATCGTGACGGAGATTCCCTATCAGGTCAACAAGGCGAATCTGGTTTCCAAAATCGCCGAGCTGGTGCACGACAAGCGCGTTGAAGGCATTTCCGACCTTAGGGACGAGTCCGGCAAGGAAGGCATGCGCATCGTCATCGAACTCAAAAACGGCGTAAACGCTTCCGTGGTGCTGAACACGCTGTTCAAGCACACCCAGATGCAGTATACCTTCGGCGTCATCTCCATCGCGCTGGTGGACGGCGAGCCCAAGGTGCTTTCCCTGCACCAGATGCTGCGCCACTATCTGGACCACCAGAAGGACGTTGTGACCCGCCGTACGCAGTTCGAACTCAACCGCGCGGAAGCCAGGGCGCACATTTTAGAAGGCCTGCTCATCGCGCTGGATAATATCGACGAAGTCGTCTCCATCATCCGCTCAAGCGCCACCGCGCAGGAGGCAAGAAACCGCCTGACGGAACGGTTCGGCCTTTCCGACAAGCAGACCCAGGCGATTCTGGATATGAGACTGCAGCGCCTTGTGGGGCTGGAACGGGACCGTCTGGAAGCCGAATACGCGGAAGTACAGAAGACCATCGCCTACTTGCGCGGGCTTCTGGCGGACGACAGCCTGCTCTGGGGCGTGGTGAAGGACGAGCTTGTGGAAATCCGCAACCGCTTCGCGGACCCGCGCCGCACCGAAATCGCCCCCGTGTTCGATGAGATCGAGTTCGAAGACCTCATCGAAGAGGAAAACATGGTGGTCACCCTCACGCACTTCGGGTACATCAAGCGCACCAGCGCGGACACCTACCGCATGCAGCACCGCGGCGGCAAGGGTGTTTCCGCCGCCACCATCCGCGAGGACGACGTAATAGAACACCTGTTCGTTACCAGCACCCATTCAGAGATTCTGTTCTTCACCAACAGGGGCAGGGTGTTCAGCATGAAGTGCTACCAGATTCCCGAAGCGGGCAGAACCGCCAAGGGTTCGGCCATCGTGAACCTGTTGCAGCTGGGAACGGGCGAAAAGGTCACCAACGCCTTCCCTGCGGCGGACGGAAAGTACCTCGTCATGTGCACAAAAGGCGGCGTCATTAAGAAGACCGAGCTGTCCAGTTTTGAAAACATCCGAAAAGGCGGCCTG
>JBMNTW010000037.1:0-11981 GCA_050945935.1 Christensenellales bacterium | reverse complement strand
CAGCTTGCCCTCCACAAAGACCTTGACCACCGCATCAAGGGCTTCAACGCTGGGAGTGAGCTCAAGGAATTTTTCGGGCTTCTTGTCCGGATAGGAGAACTGGTTCTCCTGGAATGCCACTTCATATACCGTGTTCGGGAACTTCTTAGAAGCCACGCGGTTGTAAACCACGCTGGCCATGGCCCAGAAGCTGACCTCCGACTGGTTGTTGCCTTCGGAGTAGATCAGCTGGGCGGCGAGATACAGGTCCTCCACCGTGAACTCCGGCGGGTTTTCAATGTAAAACTCGTTGCTTTCCGGGTCGAACTCGTTGTAATCGTTCACCGGGTTGCCGACGGCGTCTTTCTTTTTCTTGGTGATGAACTCCTTCGCGACGTAGCACTTCGTGTCGCCATACACGGCAAGGTAAAAATCGCCGTTGCTGGCGTAAATGTAAAGTGAATCGCCTTTTTCAATCGTGCCGAGCTTTTTGGAAGAAGTGCTGGGAGAAGCGCGAAGATTGAGATCGTCGGTGGCGTAACCCACCCAATGCTTGAGCTTGACCGCAAAATCGTCGGAAATGTAACCGACTTTGCCGTCGTACTTGACCTTAAAGAACTGGCCGGCGCTGCCCAGTATGATCACCGAGGAACCGCTGGGGATCTTGTCGATGACCTTGCTGTCCGTCGATGCCTTGGCGCGCATATTCAAATAGTCCGAAGCGGTGACCTTTCCCAGTTCGCACTGTTCTTCAGCCAGGGCGACGGGAGCGGTCAGGGCAGATGCGAGCATTATCAGCAGCACGGCCCATACGAGTCGTCGTTTCATGTTGCTTTACCTCTTGTCAGCAGCGGCAGACACCGGGCAAAAAGCCCGAAATCCCTGTGCCGCGCGGATTGTGGGACTATTTTACACAAATTCCTCCAAAAGCACAAGTCTGCCACACCACTGCAAGGGAAAAGATGCCAGTTTGGATGGGTTCTTCACCCACTTTTACCAAAATTTAGTGCCAAAAAGAAGGAACGGAAGTTTGCATGATTCTTTGGGGTTTTGGTACCGGATTCGGTTGCCCCAAGAAAATTGCAAACTTCCGTTCGTATATCGCTGTTTAGTCGGGGATATTGTAAATAATTTTGGCAAATCCCCGAAATCGGGCTTAAATGATGTATTTTCCCAGCGCTTTGCCCTCGATATCGCCTATCAAATGGTCGGCGACGTACTTCTCGTCCACCACCACTTCGATGGGCGGGTGACGCCCGTTGGCGTTGAAGGAGATGTCCTCCAGCAGTTCCTCCATGACGGTGTGCAGCCTTCTGGCGCCGATGTTTTCCTTCACCTCGTTGCACAGATAGGCGTAGTCCGCGATGGCGTGAAGCGCACCTTCTGTGAAGGTGAGGGTGATGTTGTCCGCCGAAAGAAGGGCGGCGTACTGCTTGGTGGCGGCGTTTTCCGGCTGGGATACGATGCGCCTGAAATCCTCCCTCGTCAGCGCCTTCAGTTCCACCACGATGGGGAACCTGCCCTGCAGTTCGGGAATCAAATCGCTGACCTTGGACACATGGAATGCGCCCGCGGCAATGAAGAGGATGTAGTCCGTCTTGACGGGGCCGTACTTCGTGGTGACGGTGCTGCCTTCCACGATGGGCAGAATGTCCCTCTGCACGCCTTCACGGGAAACGTCCGCGCCGGAAGTGTTCGCCCGGCTGGCGATTTTGTCGATTTCGTCGATGAAGATGATGCCGTCCTGCTCCGCCCGGCGCAGGGCTTCGGTGGTGACCTCGTCCATGTCGATCAGGCGGTCCATCTCCTGCTGAATGAGGATACGGCGCGCTTCAGACACCGGAACATGGCGCTTTTTCTTCTTGGTGGGGAGTATGCCGCCCAGCATGTCGTTCATGTTGATGTCCATGCCCAGGCCGGAAAAATCCATCCCGAGCTTTGGCTGTTCGTCCACCTCGATTTCCACGACGGTGTCCTCCAGCCTGCCGGCGCGTAAAGCCGCGGCGATTTCCTCCCGCTTGGTGCGATACGTCTCTTTTTCCTCCGCCGTCATTTCGGGCAGGGCGGGGGCTTTTTGCTGCTGGCCGGAAAACAGCGCTTCCAGCGGATTGATGACGGCGGGTTCAGCCTTCCGTTTGTTGGGAACCAGAAGGTCGATGAGCCTGGATTCCGCCATGGACTCGGCGCTCAGGCGCACCACCTGCTCCTTTTTGCCCTTGACAAGTCGGATGGACGCCTCCACCAGATCTCGCACCATGGACTCCACGTCCCTGCCAACGTAGCCGACCTCGGTGTACTTGGTGGCTTCCACCTTGACGAAGGGCGCGTCCACAAGCTTCGCCATCCGGCGGGCGATTTCCGTTTTGCCCACGCCGGTGGGACCCATCATGATGATGTTTTTGGGCATGATCTCGTCCCGGACCTTTTCGGGCAGGCGGCTGCGTCTGTATCGGTTGCGAAGGGCGATGGCTACGGCACGTTTCGCCGCGTCCTGCCCGACGATATAGCGGTCCAGCTCGTCAACGATCTGTTTGGGTGACCAGTCCAGCATGTCAGGCCTCCTCAACGATAATATTGTCATTGGTGAAGACGCAGATACCCGCGGCGACCTGCAGTGCCTTCTTTGCGATTTCCGCCGCTGTGAGGTTGGTGTTTTCCATCAGCGCGCGGCCCGCCGCCAGGGCATACATGCCGCCGGAACCGATGGCGGCGATGCCGTCGTCCGGCTCGATGACCTCGCCGGTGCCGGAAATCAGCAGAATCTTGTTGCCGTCGGTGGTGAGAAGCATGGCGTTGAGCTGGCGCATCACCTTGTCCGACCGCCAGTCAAGGGCAAGCTCCACGGCGGCGCGTTCCAACGAGCCGGAATGCTGTTCCAGCTTGACCTCAAACTTTTCGCAAAGGGCAAAAGCGTCCGCCACCGAGCCGGCAAAGCCGACGATGATCTTGTCGTTATACAGGCGGCGCACTTTTTTTGCCGTGTTTTTCATAATCGTGTTTTCGCCCAGCGTGACCTGACCGTCACCCGCGATGGCGCAGTGACCGTCCCGCTTTACGGCGCAGATGGTTGTTCCCTGAAAGCCCAAATATGGCACCTCCCATGTATTGCTTTCTCATGTAATGATAGCAAAGATTTATGAATTTTCCATGCGTGATGCAAAAAAAGTCGCCTAAAACGTCGCATCTGGCAGAATTCGCATTCGTTTGCTTGCAGAAAACATTGGTATTGAACATGGCTTTTTTCGTCTGCCGGTTGAAAACTGCCGGACATACGGGGGTTTGCGGTTCCAAACGAGGTGGAATTTGCGCCCGTTTGTCTCTTTTGGAATGTCTCAAACGCACAAAAACATTGATTCCTGTACGATTTTTGGTATTATTATAAAATAAGACACTCGCGGAGGGCGATATGACAGAAACGAACTTTGCGGGGCAGCCGCGTTACTGCCAGATTCGCGATGACCTGATGACAGCGATCCGGGAACAGCGACTGCGTCCGAACGAACAGATTCCCACAGAAGTAGAAATCATGAAACAGTACGGCGTGAGCCGCACGACGGTGCGCCGCGCCATTCAGGACCTGGTGGACAACGGTATTCTGGTCAAGCGCCAGGGAACGGGTACCTTTGTCAACGCGCCTCGCTTCACGAGGAGCCTTTTGCGTTTCATCAGCTTTACTTCCGACTGTCTGGACAACGGATATATTCCGTCCACGGAAGTTTCGGACATTGACTACGCTTCGCCTTCGCCGGAGCTTGCGCAAAAGCTCGCCATGCGCGAAGGGGAAAAGCTGTACACATTCCACAGGCTTCGCTTCATCAACGGCGAACCGGTGATGATCGAGTACAACAAGGTTCCCGAACGGTTTGACTTCATTCCCCATTGCGGCAAGGAAGGGTTGCATTCGCTGATGCGCCTGTTCAAGAACGACCACGGCATCGTCGCCGACCGGTACGAGTCGGTGCTGGAGGCCTCCTTTGCCACCAAGAACGAAGCCGCCATGCTGAACATCCGGGAAGGCGCGGTGGTGTTCGTAATCGAGGGGATCTGCTATGCCGGTTCGCACCCCATGTACTTCTTCAAGCAGATCGTCTCGTCCGAGCGGTGCAAGCTGGACGTCAGCGGTTATACCGGCGGTTAATGACGGGGTTTTTAGCACATCCTGCGCATTGATTTTCGGCAGATGCCGGCAAAGGTATCAACAGCATTTTCTACGACGGGGTCTGAGTAAGACCCCGTTTTTTTGCCGCAGCCAAGGCAAAAAAGCCGCCCGAAACGGGCGGCTTTTTTCAGCCGATGTTCAAAACGCGAATGGCGTCCAGAATCTTCTTTTCCAGCGCCTGCTGGCCGTATTTGTCCACCTCGGAACGGCACTTTTCGCCGTGGGTCAGGCAGCCCGCGCCGCCGATGCAGCCGCCGCGGCAGGCCATGCCTTCGATGAAGTTGCCGTCCAGCAGATTTTTTTGCGCCTTCAAAAGCGCCACGCGGCATTCGTCGATGCCGTCGCACACCACGGGCTTGAAGGCAAAGTCTTCAATTCCCAGTTCCAGCAGGGCCTCGGCAACGGAGGCGGACAGTCCGCCGCTTCTTGCGAAGATCCTGCCGAAGTAGGAGGCGTTGTCCAGCACTTTTTCGGGCAGGGAGGCGATGTCCACGCCCTTGCCGTCAAACAGCGCCTGCAGTTCCTCGAATGTCAGCACGCTGTCGACATACGGCGCGGTTTCAGGGCGGCGGTACTCCGCCTTTTTGGCGGTGCAGGGGCCGATGAACACGATTTTTGCCCCCGGGGTGGTCTCTTTGATGTATTTCCCGATGGCGGCCATGGGCGATAGGTTGTGGGAAATGTGCTCGCGCATTTTCGGGAACTGACCTTCGACGTAGCTCACAAAAGCCGGGCAGCAGGAGTTGGTCAAAAAGCCCTTTTCCAACAGTTCCTTGGCCTCTTCGCAGGCGACCATGTCCGCCCCAAGTGCCGCTTCCACCACATGGTAAAAGCCCAGTTCCTCAATGCCGGCGATGACCTGCCCCAGTTTTGCGTAGGTGAACTGGCTGGAAATGGAGGGCGCCACCACGGCGTAGACCTTGTACTTCGTGTTGCTTTCGCTGTTTTTGAGGATGTCAATTACGTCCAGTATGAAGGACTTATCCATGATTGCGCCGAAGGGGCACTGGTACACGCAGGCGCCGCAGGCGATGCATTTGTCGTTGTCCACCTTGGCGGCGTGGGTTTCCTCGTTGCGGGAAATCGCCTTGACCCTGCAGGCATTCTCGCAGGGGCGCTTGCGGTTGGAAATCGCGCTGTACGGGCAGACGGCGGCGCATTTGCCGCACTCGACGCACTTTGACTTGTCGATATGCGCTTTCTGGTGGTCGAAATAGATGGCGCCCTTGGGGCAGGCGGCCTCGCAGCGGTGGGCGATGCAGCCGCGGCAGTTGGTCGTCACCTCAAAACCGCTGACGGGGCATTCGTCGCAGGCGATGTCGATGGTTTCGATGACGTTGGGGTTGCTTCTGTCGCCGCCCATGGCGAGCTTCACGCGCTCTGCAAGAATCGCCCGCTCCTTGTAGACGCAGCAGCGCATGGTGGGGGTGTTGCCGGGGATGATGCCTTTGGGAATGTCCGTCACGTGTTCCAACAGCGTGCCGTCAAAGGCGCGGCGCGCGACCTCGCGCAGGACTTTATATTTCAGGTGCTGGACCTGGGTGTCGAATTTTCGCATGGTTTCTCCTAGAAGTAGCTCACTTTGATGCGTTTGCCCATCTTTTTCAAGCATTCCGCCAGCTGGTCGATCAGCCGCATCTTGATGCTGAAGCTGATGGGCAGGTCGGGGTTCTGGTGGGCGGGGTTGACGGCGCAGCCCACGAAGAAGTTGATGTCCGTCGCGTCCTCAAAAAGCATCCGCGCGATGAGGGAGGCGCCGTCGCGCCTGCAGCTCCATTCGGAATAGGAGTTGTTGCTTTCAAGGTAGTTCTGGGCATAGGAAAGCACCCGGTTGATGGTGATCACCCCTTCGGTGACCAGATCCACGCCGCTGATGGTGGCGATGGGGGGAATGTCCGGGTCGGGATAGTCCAACGTGGGGAGCAGGGGTTTTCCCAGAAACGCCGAGGCGATGCTGGCGGTGGAACCCCCGCACACGATGTGCCTGCCTTCTTTCGCGAAGAACAGAGACATCATGCGCTCGCAGTCGTCTCTTTTGGAAGGCGGACCGATCAGAAGGTTGACCGGCTCGCGGCTGCGGATGCGCACGGTGCAGACGGTGGTGTCGTCCCCCGGCTTTCCGCCGTAAAGCCGGTTGCATTCCTCCAGCAGGATGGTGGTCAGGGTTTTTGCCGTAAATCCCGCTTCGGAAAGGTCTTCCAGATACTCGATAACGTCCTTCCGCTGCCAGCCGAAGTTCATGGTGTGCCCCACGCCGGCGTGGATGACGCCGTCGCTCATGGCGACGAAGGTGTCCCCTTCAAAAATCGGAAGCTTGGAGCGATAAATCGTTTTCCCTTCGATGCTCAGCGTTTCCGTGGGGTAGTCCACGCTTTTGCCGTTTCGAAGGAGAATCACTTGGGGATTGTCGTACTGGATGAGTTCCGCCTCTTCGCCGTTCACCACCCGGATGATGGTGAAGGTGGAGTACGCCACCCCCCGCACGGAGCAGACGGGCAGCGTCGCCGCGATGGTGGAGACGCAGTTCTCGATGCTCATGGAGGAGGCGATCATCGTGGAGATGATGCTGGAGGTCAGCGTCGAGAGTATGCTCGCCTTCACGCCGCTGCCCAGTCCGTCCGCCAGCACCACCACCGTGGTGTTTTCGTTTTCTTCGACGATATCCACATGGTCGCCGCAGAGTTCCTCGCCATATTTGTTCAGGCTGCGCCAGCCGATGTCCGTACAAAGCCTGTTCATGTCACAGCGACTCCTTCAGCTTCGTCAGGGCGATTTTCGTCTCGGCGGCGGTTTCGCCCAACAGCGACGCGATCTCCTGCACCACGCGCATCTGCTTTTCAATGACCTTGTTGGCGGTTTCGATGGTCTGGCGGCTCACCGCTTCCTTGCGCTCGCGCTCGATTTCCTCGTCCGTGATGTCGCGCATGATGCACATCAGGATGCGGAACACCTTGTCGTAGATGATGCTCATCTCCACGTGCTTGCCGTACTCCGCAAGGTACGCCCGCTTGTCGTGCAGCGCAACACCGGTCTGCTTCACTGCCATGAAGTCCGACGGGTCGAGGATGCGCACCACCTGCTCGCCCAGCACGTCCGACGCCCTTCGCACGTTCAAAAGCTGCATGGCTGCTTCGTTGATCTGCTGGACTTCGAACAGCTCGTTGAGAACGAGGATGCCGTTGGGGGTGTTTTTGATGATGTTGTCCGAAAAAGACTCCGCCTTTTCCTTTAAAAAAGGCATGCACATCGTCAAATCCGCTTTGCCCTGGAACACGGCGATGGCCTTTTCGCGGCAGGTGTCGTACCCGCAGCTGCCGCAGTTCAGCTCGTCCTCGGGGCGGAACTTGCTCATTTTGCGGAGTATCTCGTCAATGACCGCTTTGCCGGGCATGGTCTTGTTGTTTCCTAAGAAGGAATGCTCCTTGACCAGATAAACAGGGGAGGGCGGGGTGACGGAAGCGTCCTTTGCCCCCGCGTACCGCGCCACGGCGGCGTAATCGCGCACAAGGCGCCTTTTGTCCCTGCCCATGGCGGGGCCGCCCACGCAGCTTCCGGTGCAGGCGGACATTTCGATGAAGCAGTTCTTCAGGTTGCCGGAAATCACGTCCCGTATGGCGTGGATGCAGTTCTCCTGACCGTCGACGGACAGGTAGACGAAGTCCCCGTTCTTATCCATGGAACGCAAAATGCCGCCGCCGGTGGGGAAGTTGCGGGAGCGCAGGGCAAACCCGTCCTCATCAGCGGGTTCGATGGCAATGCCGCTTTCATCCAACCAGCGGGAAAGCTCTTCAAAGGTCAGCACGCAGTCCACATCTTGGGGGTATTCCTCCGCCTCCGCCTTTTTGGAAACGCAGGGCCCGATGAACACCGTTTTCGCGCCGGGGTAACGGCGCTTGATGTCTGCGCAGTGGGCCTGCATGGGGGAAACGACGGGGATGAGGAAGGGCAGCGCCTCGGGGTAGTGCTTGCGGATCATCAGATTGACGGTGTGGCAGCAGGAGGTGATAAAAACGTCCTGCATTTTGCTATCCACCAGTTCCTGATACCGGTTTTTAACGATTTCCGCCCCGATGGCGGTCTCCTCGACGCAAAAAAATCCCAGCTTTTTCAGCGCGGCGTTCATGGAGGCGATGGTCGCGCCGTCAAAGTTCGCCACGAAGGACGGGGCGATGCTCGCCACCACCGGCGCATCGCCCGTTAAAAGGTACTTTGCCTTTTCGGTATCGTCCACGATCTCTTTGGCGTTCTGCGGACAGACGACGAAGCATTCGCCGCACAGCACGCACTCGTCCGTAACGATGTGCGCCTGGTTCCCGGAAAAGCGTATCGCCTTCACGGGGCAGTGGCGAATGCATTTATAGCAGTTTTTGCAGTTCGATCTTTTCAGCCTTAAATATTCGGTCAACCTTCAAACCGCCTTTCTCTCAAAAACGAAGCCTGGGAAGCACTTCCCCGGTGAAGAAGGAAGCGGTGTCCTCCGGTTTTAAAGAGAAGAACGTCTCGTCCAGAAGCACGCAGACGCCTTCGGTGCAGCGGCCCATGCAGAAGGTTCCGGAAAGCTGGATTCTGTCTTTCAGTCCGTTTTGCTCGACCAAATCCTGAAGGCGCTCGACGATCTGCCGAGAACCCTTCAAGTGGCAGGAGCTTCCGATGCAGATGGTGATCTTCATGACGAACATCTCCTCAGATAATGTAATGGGTGAAACCTGCAAGGTCAAGGATGAAAACGGGAACTTTCGGCCGCCAAATGCTGCGCAAGGGTGCGCCGGGGGGCAAAAATGGGCGATTTTTGCGCGCAGCGGTTGTTTCTGTGCGGCGTGAGAGTTTTCAATGCCCTGCGGGGAGATTGTTATGTTAATAATTTAACATATAATGACGCAGGAAGCAATACATAGAATGCATCAATTGTTGAAGCGGGTAAAAAAAAGGACGAAGCCTTCCTGTGGTCGGCAGGAAGGCTTCGCGTGAGAAGGGGGAGGGAAAAGAGAGTTTTCTGCAATCGGAAGGACTGGTCGGATCCTTCCAAAACGGAGGGGGACCTCCGCTACAGACAATAGTGGTAGGATTTACCTGTGTATCAAATCATAGCAGATTTGTGTTGGTCTTGCAATGAAATTAATACCCAAAACGTAATTTGCGAGCCCATTTTTTGAAGATTATGCGCAAAAAATGATTGACGAATAGGAGACAACCAAATTTTTGCTCAAATGAGTGAATCAATGGTGCAAATTATGTGTGAATAAGAAAAATCAGGGGAATGAGAGTTCCCCTGATTGGACTTTAGCGTCAATTGAGTTACTTGGAAGCCTGCTCAAGCGCCACGGCAACGGCGACGGAAGCGCCCACCATGGGATTGTTGCCCATGCCGATGAGGCCCATCATTTCCACGTGGGCAGGCACGGAGGAGGAGCCGGCGAACTGGGCGTCGGAGTGCATGCGGCCCATGGTGTCCGTCAGGCCGTAGGAAGCGGGGCCTGCGGCCATGTTGTCCGGATGCAGGGTGCGGCCGGTGCCGCCGCCGGAAGCGACGGAGAAGTACTTCTTGCCGTTCTCTACGCACCACTTCTTGTAGGTGCCGGCAACGGGGTGCTGGAAGCGGGTGGGGTTGGTGGAGTTGCCGGTGATGGAAACGTCCACGCCCTCGTACTGCATGATGGCGACGCCTTCGGAAACATCGTCCGCGCCGTAGCAGCGGACCTTGGCGCGGTCGCCTTCGGAGTACGCCTTTTCGAACACGATCTTCAGCTCGCCGGTGAAATGGTCAAACTCGGTTTCCACGAAGGTGAAGCCGTTGATGCGGCTGATGATCTTCGCGGCGTCCTTGCCCAGGCCGTTCAGGATGACGCGCAGGGGTTCGGTGCGCACCTTGTTGGCCTTCAGGGCGATGCCGATGGCGCCTTCGGCGGCGGCAAAGGACTCGTGACCCGCGAGGAAGGCAAAGCAGTGGGTTTCTTCACGCAGGAGCATGGCGGCGAGGTTGCCGTGGCCGATGCCCACCTGGCGCTGGTCCGCCACGGAGCCGGGGATGCAGAAGGCCTGCAGACCTTCGCCCAGGCATTCGGCGGCTTCCGCCGCGACGGTGACGCCCTTCTTGATGGCGATGGCGGCGCCCAGGGTGTAAGCCCAGACGGCGTTCTCAAAGCAGATGGGCTGAATGCTGCGCACGATGGCGGCAACGTCTACGCCCTTGTCCAGGCAGAGCTGGTTTGCCGCGTCAAGATCGGCAATCTCGTATTTCGCAAGGATCTTCTCGATCTGGGGGATCCTTCTTTCGTAGCTTTCAAAATAGGCCATTCGTTTACCCTCCTCTTACTGGTGGCGCGGATCGATATAAGTAGCAGCCTCGCCGAAGCGGCCGTAGGTTCCGGTGAATTTTGCCAGCGCTTCGTTGGCGTCCATGCCGTTCTTGATGGCCTCCATCATCTTGCCAAGATGCACGAACTGGTAGCCGATGACTTCGCCGTCGGCGTCCAGGCCCATCTTCAGCACATAACCTTCCGCCATTTCAAGATAGCGGGTGCCCTTCGCCAGGGTGCCGTACATGGTTCCCACCTGGCTGCGGAGGCCCTTGCCCAGGTCTTCAAGCCCTGCGCCCACGGGCAGGCCGTCATCCGAGAAAGCGGACTGGCTGCGGCCGTAAACGATCTGGAGGAACAGTTCGCGCATGGCCGTGTTGATGGCGTCGCACACAAGGTCGGTGTTCAGCGCTTCCAGAATGGTCTTTCCGGGCAGGATTTCGGAAGCCATGGCGGCGGAGTGGGTCATGCCGGAGCAGCCGATGGTTTCCACCAGCGCTTCCTGGATGACGCCTTCCTTGACGTTCAGCGTGAGCTTGCAGGCGCCCTGCTGGGGAGCGCACCAGCCCACACCGTGGGTCAGGCCGGAGATGTCCCTGATTTCCCTGGCATGGACCCAGCGGCCTTCCTGGGGAATGGGGGCGTTCTGGTGGTTGGCGCCCTGCTTGACGCAGACCATTTCTTCCACTTCTTTGGAATAGATCATGTGTATCCTCCTTGCGGTATCTTGATGAGTAAACGAAACGGCATCGAGCGGTTCCGCTTTTTGTCGGCACACCGACCGGGCAATCGAAAAGCCCCGGGTTAAGCAATCGGACCCCAGGGTTGGCAATCTTGCGGTTTACGCCAAAGCGATACGGTCTGGCGTTTCCACCGTGCAATCGGTTTTTGTGCCATGCCGTATCGGCGGTACAACCATACAAACATTTACCTAGCCAATATTATCACAAAGGGATGGAACGGTCCAGTACAGAGTTGAGATTTACTGATTATTCACACAGTTTCTGGAAGCTTGTGATATACTGAATCAGAGGATTTGGGCGGTTTTTCGCCCTGTGAACGACCATGGAGTAAGCAAATGAAAAAGAAGCATCTTCTAAGGATGATAGGCGCGCTGTTGGCGGTGATGGCCCTCTTTGCCGCCCTGCCTGCCATGGCTGCGCAAAAGAGCAAAAGTGCGCCGGTGGCGCTGATTTATCCTGTGAATTTCGGCAGGACGAGGCTGGCGCTGCTGGAAGACGGAACCTACGGCAGAGCAAAGCTGTCCCGCGCGAAAGTGGGCGAGCAGGAGAGGATGGCGGTTTCGCTGCTCGCTTCCGAACTGGCGGTAAACGGCGAGCAGGCCGTTGTGCAGGTGCGTTCAGAGGGGTATGACTTCTCCAAGTGCGAACCCGTGCTGCTGATTCCGGTGGACGATATCTATTACGCGCGAAAGCTCACGGATTACACGGCTGACGAGCAGTCCCTTTCCGCCGTCGTGCGGGTGGAGTATCTGGGTGTGAACACGGAAACGCCGGTGTTTTTGTACTTCGCTCCCCAAAAGACCG
>JBMNTW010000036.1:0-11998 GCA_050945935.1 Christensenellales bacterium | reverse complement strand
CTCTCCGGTGTCCTTGTCCGTGGTTTTGGGGAAGTCCAGCTCCTCTGCCAGCGCTCCCACTGCCTTGGCCATCCGCGCCCCCGCCCGTTTGATGCCGCAGGCGGAAAGCACACGCTTGACCAGCAGCGTCTTTGCGATGGGCGCTTCCTGCATGATGGCATCCGCCAGCTTTGCCTTTAACAGCATCGCGCGGGACGGGTCGAACAGGTCCTGCGCCTGCAACCGCTCCGGCACGAGTTCCGCCTGCACATACCGGCGCTTGGGGAACTTTTCATTGACCGGTTGGGCAGCGGGCGGCGCAACCGCCGTTTCCCGGATGACTTCCGCGCCGCTTTCTTTGGTGATAACGGCGGGTTCAGCCGTGAAGACCTCATTTTTTGCGGCCTGCGCGGCGGCAGTCCGTTTCAGGGCGGCCTGAAGATCCGCCTCCCGCTGGGTGCTTTCGGCAAGTTCGATCAGTTCAAGAATGATATCGTCCCTGTCCCTCCACCACCGGGGGTACCAGAAGCGGTAAATCCTGTGCCCCGCCCTTCTCAACGGCTGGGCGCGGAACAGCTCCCTGTCCGAAAGGGAGAGCTCCTTCAGCTCCGGCCCGTCCGTGGTCACGCCGAACAGCGGGGATACAGGGCGGACTTTGTTCATCAACAGCATGCCCGGCCGGTCGGCAAAGAACCGGCACTGCCAGCCGTCGTCCCCCATCGCGGCGGCAAGGGCCGCGAAAACCGCGCTTTCGGTATGGCGCACGCTGATGCGCACCGCGTCCGACCAGGCGTTTTCCCGCTCTGTTCGGGCGTACGCATACCGCAGGGTGATTTCCGGCATGCCGGCGGCGCGAAGCCTTTCCGTCAGGGAGCCTTGCTGCTCCATGCCGCGGTCGATGAGCAGGCAGTTTCTGCCCCGGGCCAGCAGCCCCGCCGCCTTTTCGGCTACCATCGCGTCCGCTCCGTCCACGATCACAAGGTCAAACTGGGCGCTTTTGGGCAGTCTCGCGGCGTCCGCCACCGACGCCACCACCACCGGAAAGCGCTTTGGCATCAGGCCGGGCATGCGCTCAAACATCCGGATGAAGCTGGGGTTCGGTTCCGTCAATGCCTTTTGGAACATCCCCTGTTCGGAATAGGGCGCGTCCTTGGGCGAAAGTTTGGGAGCGCGTTCCCAAAGGGCGAAGGAAATCGCCTGTTTTGCCTCTTCGCGCACCGTTTCGTCCAGACTGCACAGCTCGTCCAGCATTTCGTTGGCAAGCTCGGCAGAGAAGTTTTGAAGTTCAGCGTCCTTGTCGAATACATACTTTGCCAGCGCGGCGTACAGCCCCCGTTCAAAGGCGGGGATGAGGTCGTCGTGGGGCAGCCCCTTTTCATAGGCGTCCACCACCGCGGCAAGCCCCGCGTCCACGGCCTTTTCCCTGTCCAGCCGCCAGTTCATCCAGTCCTTGAGAAGACCCTTTCCGCCGTTCCAGCGGCCGAAGGCCTCCGCAAGTGCAAGGGGATAGGGCGTGTCCGTAGCGTCGAACCCGTCCTCCACGTCCAGCAGGTCAAAAAGGCGGTCCTTCGCTTCTTGCAGGCGCTTCCAGGCGGCGTCGAACCGCTTGGCGGCGGAAAGGTCTCCCGATTCGGCGGCGCGGTGGTACAGCGCGGCGCAGGCTTCCTGGCTGCCCAGGGCGGAAAGCAGCGCTTCATTGACGCTCTGGGCGGTGCGACAGTACCCTTCCACCTTGATCCAGTCGGTATAAACGTCCTTCCAGAAGGAGTTCAAAAGTCCGGAAAGCTCGGGCAGGAGTTTTTGAAGGGCGGCAAGGTCCTTCTGATAGGCGGCAATCGCGGAAAGCAGCCCCGGAACCTGCTTTTTGTCCACCCGCACACCGTGGCGGAGCATTGCCGCGATTTCCTTGAACAGCTTGCCCTGCACCGTGGCGCGGGTAACGAGACTTTTTTCCGCCTCCGCCCACTGGGCGGCCATCGCTTCCACATCTGCGGCAAGCGCAGGCTCCGCAAAGGTGCAAAGCAGCCGCGTGCGGGTTTCGGATACACGTTTCCCTTTTCCGATCAGCTCTTTGACCTTCGCTAAGAATGCCGTCATATCCTCCGCCTGCAGCCACTGATGGGGCAGTTTATCCCACTGGGCGGCGGCGGCAGCCATGGCGCTGAGCTGTTCGAACTCCGCCTTGCGGACGGGTTTTGGCAGATTCCACTGGGCGCACAGCAGCACCGCTTCGGCATGCGTCTGCTCCGCCAGTTCTTTGGCGGTTTCCAGCAGGGCGGGAAGCTCCTCCCCCGCCGCTTTGGAATAGAACTTCTGGCGGATTTCCGCCAGCGGATGGTTCGCCGGATGCCCCACCGCCCTGCCGGCGTTCACCAGCTGGCCGCAAAGGTCCCGAAGGTGCACAAACGTGTCCCGCCGGATGCGGGATGCCTCCTCGTCGGAAAAAGCGATGGCGTCCGGCACATTCTCGTACGCCGTGCAGGCTTCCGCCAGCTCGTAAAACCGCAATCCGCAGCTGCGAAGGGACGTAGAGGGGTTGGCGAGGGCATCGCAACGCGCCCTTAAGCGGTTCAGCCTTCGGGCGGACGCTTCAAAATCCCCCGCAGACTTGGGTTTTTCGATTGCGTGGTTCGGAAGGTTTTCGCCAAGGTCCAGGCAGAAGCCCCTGGATCCGCTGTTTTCCAGCAGGTTGGAAAACGCCTTTCTTGCTTCGCCGCTTTGGGCGGCGTACAGCACTGTTTTGCCGGAATACAGCGCGTGCAGCGCGGCGTTTGCCGCCGTGGTGCGTTTTCCCGTTCCGCTTTCGCCGGACAGCAGCAGACTGTTCCCCAAAGCCACCGTCCGAACGGCGCTTCGCTGGGCGGAGTCCGCAAAAAGGGGCAGCGCCAGCGGCTCTTCGTCTTCGTTTTCTTCTGGAATCGCGACGGGCGGAAAAGGCGTTCTGGAGGAAAGCACCGCCGCAACGGGATGATGGGCGATCTGCTCTGCCCGGTTTACGGAATCGCTATAAAGGTGCCATTCGGAAAGGTCGAACAGCAAAAGAATGATTTCGTCATACACGCCCCAGCCGGGACGGACGGCTTTTTTCAGCGACTGGAAGGCGGCCTGAATCCCTTCCATCCCCTCCCGCAGGTGGGGCGGCCATTCCGGCTCAAAATCAAACCGGCGGCGAAGCACGTCAAACAGCGGGCCGTTGGGCTCCGCATCGTCAAAGCAAAGGGATACTCTGACGGGGGACTTCCCGTCCGCGCTAAAAAAGCGAACGGGAATCAGCAGCGCCGGCGCGTTGACGCGAAGATCCCCCTCCACAAAGCGGAGCATGACCGCGCCGGCATACAGCAGCGGAACGCCCCTAAGCTTTTTTGATTTTTCGTGCTGGGCGGAAAGGATGGCAAAGCGATACTCCTGGGACGCGGAAAGCTCCGCCTCGCCGTCTTTCGACAGCTGCAGCGCCACCGCGTCCTTATCGGTCATATCCATTAACGGATGGTCGGCCTCAAGCGCCAGAAAAGGCTCCGCAGCCTTCCCTGTTCTGGCGAAAAAGGGCCGTTCCGGCTCAAAGCGCGCCATGCGTGCATCCTTTCGGCTTCGTTGGTTTCATTTGCCCGCGCTTGCCCAAAAGGCGCGCAGAGGCTTCTTTTTTATTCTGCAAAATTGCCGCTGTTCCTTCATAATTTTAGCAATTTAAGCATATTTCTGGCAAATAACACAAAAAAAGGCCGGTGTATCCAGCCTTTTTGTGACCTGATGTGACCGTTTATTTCGCCGTTATTCCTTCTGCTGCGCCATGCCCAAAAATGCGCGCAGCCTTGGGTTTTCGGAGCGCTCGAACACGTCCTCCGGCGTGCCCTGTTCCACGATGACACCGTCGTTCATGAACACCACATGGTTGGCGACGTTCCTGGCAAAGCCCATTTCGTGGGTGACCACCAGCATGGTCATGCCGTCTGAAGCGAGCTTTTGCATCACGCGCAGCACCTCGCCCGTCAGCTGGGGGTCCAAAGCGCTTGTGGGCTCGTCAAAGCACAGCACCTCGGGATCCATCGCCAAAGCCCGGGCGATGGCGACGCGCTGCTGCTGACCGCCGGAAAGCTCGCAGGGGTAGGCATGGGCCTTGTCCGAAAGTTCGACCTTTGCCAAAAGTTCCAAAGCCTTTTCCTCTGCCTTTGCTTTGGGGACCTTTTTGACCTGTGTCGGCGCTTCGATGACGTTCTGCAGCACGTTCATGTGGGGGAACAGGTTAAAGCTCTGGAACACCATGCCCAGCCTTCCGCGCAAGGTTTTCAGTTCCCGCTCCGGCGCGTACACCGGGCGCTTCCCCGGCTCGGTGACGACCATGGGCTGGTCGTCAACATAAATGCTGCCGCCCTGGATTTCTTCAAGATAATTGACGCAGCGCAAAAAGGTGGACTTTCCCGATCCGGAAGGGCCGATGATGGCCACCACGTCCCCCTTGTTGACCGAAAGGCTGATGCCGTTTAACACCTTCAGTTCCCCGAAGGACTTTTCTATGTTTTCCGCCCTGAGTATCAATGGCGTTCCCTCCTCAGCGGTAATAGGCGAATTTGTCTTCCACGCGCCTTTGCAGCCTGGTGCAGACGAAGGTCAGCAGCAGGTAAATCACGCCGGCGACGATGAAGGCTTCGCTTCGGAAGTCCCTGGTCGCGGCAATCTGGGTGACGCGCAGCAGTTCGTGGATGGAAATGGTGTAAACCAGCGCCGTGTCCTTCACCAGTGTGATGACCTCGTTCCCCAGCGAAGGCAGCACCCTTTTAATCGCCTGGGGCAGCACGATGCGGCGCATGGTCTGGTAGCGGCTCATACCCAGCACGTCCGCCGCTTCCAGCTGGCCGTGTTCGATGGACTGAATGCCCCCGCGGAAAATCTCTACAAAATACGCCGTGTAGTTCAGCGTAAAGGCGATGATGGCGCAGGGGAAGGCGGGCATGGTCAGACTGGGGCTGATGACGGGCAGCCCGTAGTACACAAACATCAGCTGGAGCAGAAGCGGCGTTCCGCGCATGATCCAGCAGTAAATCTCAACGATTTTCGCCACCACGCGGTTTCTGGATACCCGAAGCAGGCTGACCAGCAGCCCCAAGGGCAGCGAGAGAATCAGAGTGATGGCGAAGATCGCCAGGGTCATTCCCGTGCCTTTCAGCATCGCGGGCAGGAGTTTGAGCAGATAGTCCATCATATGGTGAAATCCTTCTTAACAGCGTTTGCAGGGAACGCGGCATCCGCGCCCCCTGCTTTTTTTCCTATTCTCGTTGTAATGGCGGTTAATTCTGGGTCACGTCGTACCCGAACCACTTTTCGGAAATGGCCTTCGCGGTGCCGTTGGCGATGACTTCGTTCAGCGCCTTCTGCAGGGCTTCGCGGAAAGCGTCCGCGTCCTTGGCGAAGGCGATGCCGAACTCCTCGGAGCCAAGGTCTTCATCCAGCCTGCGGTACTTGTTCGGCTCGATGCCGTAGTAGTAGCCGTAGATGGTCACGTCCGCCACCACGGCGTCCACACGGCCGTTGGCAAGGTCGAGCAGCGCCTTGTCGTTGGTGGGGTATCCCGTGATGCCCTTGATGGAGGAGGCGAAATCCTCATTGCTCTCAATCGCCAGCTGGGCGGAGGAACCGTCCTGCACGCCGATCTGCTTGCCGGCCAAATCAGCTAAAGTCTGATAGGGCGCGTCGTTCAGTACGATGAGCACCTGGGCGTTTTCCATGTACGGGTCGGAGAAGTCGAAGGACTCCTTCCTCTTTTCGGTGATGGTGCAGCCGTTCCAGATCACGTCTACATTGCCGTTCGCCACTTCGAAGGCGATGTTTTCCCAAACCACGGGCTGGAACTTCACCTCGATGCCCATCTGCTCGGCAACCGCCCGGGCAAGGTCAATGTCAAACCCGACGATTTCGCCCTTCTCGTCCCGATAGCCCATCGGGGGGAAGGAATCGTCCAGCCCGACGATAAAGTAACCTTTTTCCATAATCTTTTCCAGCGAAGTGTCCTTCCCCGAAGCGGTACTTGCACAACCGGCCAGCAGGGACAGGGCGAAAACCGCCGTCAGCAAAAAGGCAAAAGCGCGTTTCATGATGCACCTCCAAATAAATCGCCATGTGAAATCCACAAAAAGTGATGACGTATGCTTCGAAATATAGTATAATTCATTTTGCTAATACAGTAAAGCGTTATTTTGCAAAAATGCAATTTCCCCTGCAGGCAAATGATGACAGGTGCGGCGGCAGAAAAAAACGCACTTGCCCCTTGACGAATGTGCCCTTAAATGAGAAAATATCGAAAATATGAATAATTATTCATGCTATCATCAACAGGAGGCCCAACATGAAAAAGACTCTGGCAATCGCCCTCGTTCTCGTTATGGCGCTGACTTTCGGCGCTTGCGGCACTTCCGGCAACACCGGGGACAAGCCGGTGCTCCGGGTGGGTATGGAGTGTAACTATGCACCCTTCAACTGGACCCAGATGGATGAGTCCAACGGCGCCGTTCCCATCAGCAGCGGCGGCTACGCCGGCGGGTACGACGTGGAGATCGCCAAGCTTCTGGCAGACGCGTTGGACCGTGAGCTGGTCATCGTCAAAACCGAGTGGGAAGGCCTGATCCCTGCGCTGAACAGCGGAAAGATCGACGTGGTCATCGCCGGCATGTCCCCCACCGCCGAAAGGGCGGAGAGCGTGGATTTTTCTGAACCGTATTACGAGTCCGAGCTGGTGATTGTGGTGCGTAAGGACGGCCCCTATGCTTCGGCGACCAGCCTTGCTGATTTCGCAGGCGCAAAAATCACCGCCCAGCTGAGCACCTTCCATTATACCGTCATCGACCAGATTACTGGCGTGAACAAGCAGACCGCCATGGAGACCTTCCCGGCGATGATTGTCGCCTTAAAGAGCGGCAAGATTGACGGTTACATTTCCGAGCGCCCTGGCGCGGTGTCCGCCATGGCGGCGAACCCCGAACTGACCTTTGTGGAATTCGCCGAAGGCAAGGGCTTTGAAACCTCCAAAGAGGACGTGGCGATTTCCGTCGCCGTCAAGAAGGGAAGTTCGGAACTTCTTGCCAGCATCAACGAAGCGCTGAAGAACATCAGCAGGGAAGATCGCGAAGCGATGATGAACGCGGCGGTGGAAAACCAGCCTGTGAACGAAGAATAAGCAAAGGCACTTTGAACGATTCCAAGCAAACGAGGTAACCCATGCCACAATCCTTTTGGGGCGGCGTACTCTTCATCGCCCAGAAATACGGCGGACTGTTCTTAAGCGGCGCGGCCAGCACCCTTCTGCTGGCCGTCGTCGGTACTGCGGTGGGTTTTCTGATCGGTCTTTTGATCGCCATCGTGCGCACCATTCCGGTGCGGAAAACGGACAGCATCATCAAGCGCGCCGGATTGAAGGTGCTTCGCGGCATCTTCATTACCTATATTGAAGTGTTCCGCAGCACGCCCATGATGGTGCAGGCGATGGTGATTTACTACGGCGTGTTCCCCACCGTTTCAGCGGAGTACGCGCTGTACGTAGGCATGTTCATCATCTCCATCAACACCGGCGCCTACATGGCGGAAATCGTGCGCGGCGGCGTTTTATCTGTGGACAGGGGCCAGACCGAAGGCGCCCTTTCCATCGGCATGACCCACTGGCAAGCGATGACCAGCGTGGTGCTGCCCCAGGCAATCCGCAACATCATGCCCAGCATCGGCAACGAGTTCGTGGTCAACATCAAGGACAGTTCCGTGCTTTCGGTCATCTCTGTTGCCGAGGTGTTCTTCACCGCGAAAAGCGCCGCGGGTACATACATGCGCATTTTCGAGTCCTTCGTCATCGCCTGTATTGTGTATTTCGTGATGACCTTCACCATCACCCGCGTGCTGCTCTACCTGGAAAAGCGCATGGACGGCCCCAAGAACTACACCATCCACGGTTCCCAGACCGTGCCCCAGGGCGAGATCAAAGTCAGAGAGGAGGCGGAGTAAATGAGCAGCGTCATCGAAGTCCGCCACCTGCAAAAGACCTTCGGCGGCCATCAGGTGCTGAAGGACATTGACTTTTCCGCCGCGGAGGGCGAAGTGGTGTGCATCATCGGCGCTTCCGGCTCCGGCAAGTCCACCCTGCTTCGCTGCATCAATCTTCTGGAAACGCCCACCGGCGGCGAACTGTTCTTCCACGGCGAGAACGTGCAGTCCCCCGGATTCTCCCTTTCCAAGTACCGCACCAAGGTGGGCATGGTGTTCCAGCAGTTCAACCTGTTCAACAACATGACCGCGCTGGAAAACTGCGTCATCGGGCAGATGAAGGTGCTGGGCCGCAGCCGGGAAAAAGCCGTGGAAACCGCCCGGATGTATCTGAACAAGGTGGGCATGGGCCAGTTTGAAAACGCGCGCCCCGCCCAGCTTTCCGGCGGGCAGAAGCAGCGCGTCGCCATTGCGCGGGCGCTGTCCATGGATCCCGAAGTGCTGCTGTTTGACGAGCCAACCAGCGCTCTGGACCCTGAAATGGTGGGCGAAGTGCTCAAAGTCATGCGCGACCTTGCCACAACGGGGCTGACCATGCTGGTGGTCACCCATGAAATGGCCTTTGCAAGGGATGTTTCACACCGCGTGTGTTTCATGGACGGCGGTGTGATTCTGGAACAGGGCGCGCCGGAAGTGATATTCAACGCGCCGGAGCACCCGCGCACCCGGGAATTTTTGGCAAGGATACTGGAAAAGTAAGAAAATTATGCCTGCGGGCCGCTCATGCAAGCGGCCCGTTTTTTTGACGGAATTCCGTCTTTTTTACGCCTTTTTCGGCGTAATTGGCAATTGCAATTTTTCCTGCACGGGACTATATTAAATTGCGATACGGCTTCATTTTAGCTATCGGGACACGGTCCTTACCGCAGCGGTAACTGAGGATGAATCCAACGTATCAAGGCGGTTTGCGGCACGCCAACTGCCTGAAATATTGCGGACAGGACTGCGATTTCATGAATACTTTGATTCTTTTCCCGATGATCTTCCTTGCCGGATTTGTGGATGCCATCGCCGGCGGCGGCGGGCTGATTTCCCTGCCCTCCTATTACGCGGCCGGCGTGCCCGTGCATACGGCGCTGGGGAGCAACAAGTTCTCCTCTGCCCTTTCCACCCTTGCCGCCGCGGTGCATTATTTGAAAAGCGGCAGCGTGCATCTGCCCATCGCCTTTGTTTCCGGCGGTTTTGCCGTGGTTGGCTCCATTCTGGGCGCAAAAATCGCCCTGATGATCAGCGGGAACGTCATGGGCACGGTGATGATCGTGCTTACGCCCGTCATCGCCGCCTTCACCATCTTCAACAAGAACTTCGGCAAAGCGCAGAAGCAGCGTCTTTCCGGCGCGCCGCTTTATGTGGTTTGCGCGATTCTCGGGCTTGTCCTCGGCGCTTATGACGGCTTTTTCGGCCCGGGCAGCGGAACCTTCTGGATCATCGCGCTGACCTCCGTGGTGGGTCTGGACGCGCTGCACGCCAGCGGCACCGCGAAAATCGCCAATCTCGCCTCCTGTTTGGGGTCTTTGGCCACCTACGCAATCAGCGGCAAGGTGGACTACGCCCTCGCCGTTCCTGCGGCGCTGTTCGGCATCGTTGGTGGTCTGGTGGGCTCCCATCTCGCCGTCCGCAAAGGGGCGAAGGTCATCCGCCCGATGATGCTGGTGGTAATGGGGCTGCTCCTCGTCAAGACCGCCCTTGAAACTTTCGTTTGATCCTTCGCAGTACACCGGCGGGCCCGCAAGGGTCCGCTTTTTTGCGTCTGTTGCCTTTGACAATCCGTAGTCTTCCAGGTATAACTAAGTTATGTATAAGATGTTGGTGCTCGATTTAGACGGAACGCTGGTTTCCGGCTCCGGCACGGTTTCGGAGGCGGACAGGGCCGCCGTTAAGGAAGCGGAGGATGCGGGAATGGCCGTGGTCCTCGCTTCCGCCCGTCCTTACGGCGCCGTTCGCGGCGTGCTTCGCGAGCTTTCGCTTTCCAACCCCTATGTGATCGCGGGTTCGGGGGCGTCCATCTGGCGGGCTGCGGACGGTTCCAAGTTCTTCGGCCACCTGATGACCCCGCAGCAGGTCAGAGACTGCGTGCGGTTCGCCCGAAGGAACAACTGCGAATGCCTCGCCATCCGGGAGGACGGCGGCTATTATGCCACACAGTTCAACGCTTCCACAGCCTTTTACGGAGACACTTTCGGCATGAAGGGCTATCTGGTGGATTTTGAGCGGGACGACTGCAGCGACTGCTGCAAGGTGATGCTGCTCACCGAGCCGGATGCGGAAGTCGTTTCTTGTTGCCTTGCGCGCATGCGCGAGGAGTTCCCGGAGTACGGCGTTTCGAAAACCTGGGTGAACATTCTGGAGTTTTACCCGAACCATGAGGTCACCAAGGAAAACGCGATGGAGCGGCTTGCATCCCATTTGGGGATTGCGCTGTCCGAAACCGTCGCCATCGGGGACGATCTGGTGGACATCGGCATGATCCGCGCCGCGGGGCTGGGCGTGGCGATGGCAAACGCCGACGAAGCCGTGAAACGCGCGGCGGATTTCGTGACCTTGAGCAACGACGAGGGTGGCGTCGCCCATGTGATACGCACCCGTCTGCTGAACGGGCGGGCATGAGGCATAAAACGGTGACGGGGAGCAGAGGGACGGGCATTCAGGATATTCGGCAGTTCCCCTTCCTATCAGGTGATGGTCTTTTGCGAAGCTTGGGACCGGTGAAAATCGGCTGGCTCAAAACATGCGCAATACCCTCTTGGCAGGCTTTTGGGGCAGAAATGCAGGAACAGCTTCACTTTTGAAAATCAGGCAGCTTTTATAAGAACAAAACCACTCCAAGAACGAATGCGACAAAATAGTGCATATACTGTTATACCTACCTGTGAAGACCGAACGGAATTCACGGGTGTTTTTTTCGGTCGCTCAGAAAAAAAGACTATTGAAGATGGAGGAAAGATCATGAAGAAGCTGCTCTGTTTGCTTCTTGCGCTGGCGATGGTTTTTGCCTGTGCCGCCTGCGCAACGACGGGTACGGACGATGAAGGCGAACCTTCAGTGGCAAATTCGCCCGCCGCGCCCGAAACCGGGATTTACACCCCGGGCAGTTACACCGGAACATCCAGAGGCTTCGGCGGCGAAGTGACCGTCGAGATTACCGTCGACGCGAACGCCATCACCAATGTTCTGATCGTCGGCGATTCCGAAACCACCGGCGTGGGCAGTCTGGCTGTGGAACAGATGCCTGCCGCCATCCTTTCCGCCCAGTCCGCTGAAGTGGACGTCATCACCGGCGCCACGATTACCAGCAACGCCATTCTGGAAGCGCTGGGCAAGGCTCTCGCCGCCGCCCGCGGCGAAGCGGCGGAAGAAACCCCCATTTCCTTCACGCCCGGAACCTACACCGGAACAGCCAAGGGGTATAACGGCAACGTGGTGCTTTCCGTCACCTTCTCGAAGGACGCCATCACCGGCATCGAGATTGTGGAGCAGAAGGAAACCGATCACGTAGGTGTTCCCGCCTTTGACATTCTCTTCAAGGACATCATGGACTACACCTCCACCGGTGTAGACGCGGTTTCCGGCGCCACCTTCACCAGCAACGCCGTCCTCACCGCTGTGGAAGACGCCGCGGTCCAGGCGGGCTGCAGCGTGGACGCCCTCCGCAAGGGCGCCATCCCCTTCGAACTGACGCCCGGCGACAAGATCGTGGACACGTATGACGTCGTCGTCGTGGGCGCCGGCGGCGCGGGCATGGCTGCGGGCGCTGCCGCTGCCCAGCAGGGTGCCACCGTCCTGGTGATTGAAAAGAACGTGGAGATGGGCGGAAACACTCTGGTGTCCGGCGGCTCGTTCCAGGCTGTGCAGCCCTCTCTGGTATGGGATCCGAATGACCCCGAAGCCACCACCGGCGTGTTTGAAGTCACCGGCGAAACGGTGAACAAGGTCAAGTCGGACGCGGGCCGTCTTGCCACGCTGCAGACGATTCTCGACTGGAGCGAGGAACCCTTTGACG
>JBMNTW010000035.1:0-12167 GCA_050945935.1 Christensenellales bacterium | reverse complement strand
GGGCCATCGTCAGCCCTACACCAAGCTCGAAATCGTTTCTGTCAAGTAAATGACCACAGTCACGCTTGACATTCTGCCTTCCGGCCATATTTCCGGTTTTTGCTCCAAAGGGCACGCCGGATACGCAGAATCAGGTTCGGACATTGTCTGTGCCGCAATTTCTGCGATCCTCCAAACAGCATATTGCGGCCTGACCCAGGTCGCCGGTCTGTTTGTCGGGCTGGAGATGAAAGACGGTGAAATGACCGTCATCCTCGAACGGGAGCTTTCCGAACAGGAACGCCACGATGCCGACGTCATTCTTGAAACGATGCGGCAGGGCCTTTTAAGCCTGAAGGAAGCCTACCCCGGGTACCTCAACATCGACGAACGGAGGTGTTAACGAATGTTCAAAATGGTATTGCAGCTGTTCGCCCATAAAAAGGGAGGCGGCAGTTCTAAAAACGGTCGCGACAGCCGTGCAAAGCGTCTTGGCGCCAAGCGCGGTGACGGTCAGTTCGTCCTCGCCGGCAATATCCTCGTCCGTCAGCGCGGAACGAAGATCCACCCCGGTACGAACGTGGGCATCGGCAGCGACGATACTCTGTTTGCAAAGGTCAACGGCGTGGTGCGCTTTGAGCGCCTCGGCCGCGACAGGAAGCAGGTCAGCGTCTATCCTCTGGAAGAAGCGGCCGCCAACTAAAGCTTTACTTTGCGCCAGTTTGGGCAGCAGATTTTCTGCTGCCCTTCGTATTATTTCACGGAAAAAAGTGTTATGATTCTAACAGCTCCTCATTTTCATTTGGAAAGAACCCTTGCCTGCGGCCAGGCGTTCCGGTGGAAGCCCCACAAGGACGGCTGGTGGTTCGGCGTCGCGCTGGACAAGCCCCTGCTCATCCGGCAGGAGGGCAATACCCTGGAACTATCCTCCACCTGTGAGGACGAGGCGTTCTGGAGCGATTACTTCTCCCTCGACCGGGATTACGGCGAGGTGGAAGCCATGCTCTGCGCCGACCCGCAGACTGCACCTGCCATCGAATGCAGCAGCGGCATGCGGATTCTGCGTCAGGACCCGTATGAAACGCTGATATCCTTTGTGCTTTCTCAGAACAACAACGTCAAGCGCATTTCCGGCATCATCGAAAAGCTGTGCCAAACCTACGGAGAGAAAGGCATTTTTCAGGGAATCGAATATCGCGCCTTCCCGGCGAGCGAAGCGCTATCAAAGGCCACCGTTCGGGAACTCGAACAGCTGGGAACGGGCTACCGCGCGCCGTACATCATCGACTGCGCCCAAAAAGTGCGGGACGGATACGACCTTGCAGCGCTTCAGAATCTGCCCTTTGAGCAGGCGAAAAAAGAACTGATGACCTTCAAGGGCGTCGGCCCGAAGGTGGCTGAATGCGTGATGCTCTTTTCGCTGGGGTTCGATACGGCGTTCCCCGTGGACGTCTGGGTGAAGCGCATTTCCGCATGGCTGTATCCGGGGGAAAATGGACGGCAGGCAGCAAAAGCTGCGGCAGAACGCTTCGGCAGCTGGGCGGGAGCGGCGCAGCAGTATCTTTTTCATTACGCTAGAACGGTCGGGCTGAAGCCCGCAGAGGACAGGTAGGCATGATTGGAACCATCATCAACGCGCTGGCGATTCTGGCCGGCGGCACCATCGGACTTATATTCAAATCTAAGATATCCAAGCGTTTTTTGGACATTATTATGTTGGCGCTTCCTTTGGCGATCAGCGTCGTGGGCGTTTCCAGCGCCATCGCCACGAAGGACATGCTGGGTATGATACTCTGCCTGGTCGTCGGCTCCATCATCGGAGAGGCCGCCGGCATTGAAAAGGGTTTGAACAACTTGGGCGACAGCCTGCAAAAGCGGGTTGCCAAAAACGGCAGCGGCACCGGATTCACCGATGCTTTCGTGGGTTCGTCCCTGCTGTTTTGCGTGGGCTCCATGGCGATCATGGGGTCGCTGAACGCCGGCATGGCCCATAATTATGACATTCTGCTCTCCAAATCTCTTTTAGACGGCATCTCCGCCATCTCCTTTGCGGCGACGATGGGTTACGGCGTGCTGTTTTCCGCCATACCCGTGCTGTTTTACCAGGGTGCCATCACGCTGCTTGCCAATGTGGTCGCCCCGATTCTTCCCGCGGAAGTGATTGCGGAAATGAGCGCCGTCGGCGGTGTTTTAATCATCGCGCTTTCCATCAACATGCTGAACCTTCGGGAGAAGAAAATCCCCACGGGAAACATGCTTCCGGCAATCCTGCTTCCCATCCTGTATCAGCCCTTCGTGCAGTGGATCTCGACGCTGTTTCAAGGTTGACAGCAAAGGTTGAGAATGATAAACTAATCGACAATATTCATTTTCAACCTTTTTGAACCAGATGGAGGTCTTATGAAGGACAAAATTGTTAAAGAGGGGCTGACCTTTGACGATGTGCTCTTGATTCCGGCAAAGTCAGAGGTGCTGCCCAAGGACGTTGATCTTTCCACCAGGCTGACGGACACCATCAAGCTGAACATTCCGCTGCTTTCCGCCGCGATGGACACGGTCACCGAAGCGCGCCTCGCCATCGCCATGGCAAGGGCGGGCGGCATGGGCATCATCCACAAGAACATGTCCATCGCCGACCAGGCCGCGGATGTGGACAAGGTCAAGCGCAGCGAGCACGGCGTCATCGTGGACCCTTTCTTTCTGTCGCCCGAACATCGCGTTTCGGACGCTCTGGCACTGATGGAGCGGTATAAGATTTCCGGCGTGCCCATCGTGGTGGGCACGAAGCTGGTCGGCATTCTGACCAACCGTGACCTCCGCTTTGAGGACAATTACAACCGCCCCATCAAAGATGTCATGACCACCGAAAACCTCGTCACCGCCCCCGAAGGCACCGACCTGAAAGCCGCTCAGGACATTCTGAAGAAGCACCGAATCGAAAAGCTGCCCATCGTGGACGAGGAGTTCAACCTTAAAGGCCTCATCACCATCAAGGACATTGAAAAGGCGATTCAGTACCCCAACTCCGCGAAGGACAGCAACGGCCGCCTGCTGGTGGGCGCCGCAGTCGGCCCCACGAAGGACATGATGGACCGCGTCGCCGCCCTGATTGCCGCCAAGGTGGACCTGATTGCCATCGATACCGCCCACGGTCATCATGTCAACGTGCTGCGTGCGGTGGAAACCATCCGCAACACCTACCCCCACATGCCCATCATGGCGGGCAACGTGGCCACGGCGGAAGGGACGGAAGACCTCATCAAGGCCGGCGCAAGCTGCGTCAAGGTGGGCATGGGCCCCGGCTCCATCTGCACCACCCGCGTGGTGTCCGGCACCGGCGTGCCCCAGATTACCGCCGTGATGGACTGCGCCGAAGCGGCGGACAAGTACGGCGTGCGTATCGTGGCGGACGGCGGCATCAAGTACTCGGGAGACATTGTCAAAGCCATCGCCGCGGGCGCTTCCGCCTGCATGATGGGAAGCCTTCTCGCAGGCACTCAGGAAAGCCCGGGCGAAACGGAAATTTATCAGGGCCGCCAGTTCAAGGTGTACCGCGGCATGGGCTCCCTGGGCGCCATGTCCAAGGGCAGCAAGGACCGCTACTTCCAGGAAGGCGCCGAAAAGCTGGTTCCCGAAGGAGTGGAAGGCCGTGTGCCTTACAGGGGGCCGCTGGCGGACACGATTTTCCAGCTTTGCGGCGGCCTGCGCTCCGGCATGGGCTATTGCGGAACGCCGGACATCGAGTCTTTGCGCAAAGACGGTAAATTTATGCGCATCACCAACGCGTCTTTAATCGAAAGCCACCCCCACGATATCGCCATCACCAAGGAATCCCCGAACTACTCCATCCGCTGAAGCAGCGGCCGCACATAAGCAAACGCCCCGCGATTTCGCGGGGCGTTTTTTGCACTGCTCGTCAGGGGATATCCTCGTCGTCCGGTGGAGGGGGATCCTGCTCCGTCTCTTCATAGTCATCAAATCCGGAGTTGGAGTAAACATAACCGGACACGATGTCCTCAATATCCATGCGGACGTCCTCAAGGTTCTGCATGTAGGAAAAGGGCGCGTTGATGGGGATGGCGATGAGCGTATCGTCCCCATACAACGGAACATAGCCCTGATAGGGGTTGATGAACAGCAGATAGTCCCCGTGCCGTCCTGCGGGCGAATCCATCAAAAAGAACAGGTACTTTCCGCCCTTGGCAAGCTCGGGCAGGCTTTCCTTGCTGTAGGACGGCTGGTCAAAAGTGGACTCCAGCACCGTGTTGCGGTACATGGTATCCGTCAGTATCACGCGAAGGGTACCCTGGGGCTCGCCTTTGAGCAGTTCATCCACCTGAATGGTCACTTCGGTGGCGGGAACGGAGGTAATCTCCTCCAGTCCAGGTTCGCGGACGTAGAACTGCACGTCTGAAAGCGTTTCGATGGAAGCCACCGTGCCGGTGCAGATAACCGACGCGCCGTCCACCAAAGTCTCCAGCTCTTTTTGATAATAGAAATAGGAAGGAATGTACACGTAACTCTGCATTTTGTCCAGCTCGTAAAGCGCCTGGGCAAGAGAGATTCTGGCGTCGTCCTCGGCAACGAGGAAGTCATCCTCCAATTTGATCAGGCCGTTTTCGTCCGTCAGGACGGAGTAGCCTCCCTCGTCGCTGCTTAAAAACAGGAAGTACGCGGCGCCTTCCTCCGGTTTGCATTCCGGGGGGAAGGAGAGGGCGAACTCAAGGTCCTCCGCAAGGGAGTCGCCCTCCAGCACCCGTACCGGCACCGCAGTGGTAATGTACGGTCCGGCGCTGGTCAAAAGGGCGATGACCACCGACTCGCTCTTCGGGTAAAGCAGGCGCAAGGTGGCAGAAAAATCAAACTCGCCAAAAGAAGCGTCCGAAGACTGCGGCATCTGGTCCAAAACCTCATATCCGCCGGAGGTGCGCGCGGCGCATCCGGACAAAAGCGCCAGGCAGATCACTGCCAGCGCCGCTTTTTTAAACTTGTCCGCCATGGCACACCTCCTTATGCTGATAGGAATACGAATGAACGTGCAATTGTGTTCCTCACATATCTCTTCGGCCTTCCAGGGCCTTCGAAAGGGTGATTTCGTCGATGTACTCCAGGTTTCCGCCGATGGGCACACCGTGGGCGATGCGGGTCACGCGGACGCCCAGGGGCTTCAACAGCTTGAAAATATAGGAAGCGGTGGCCTCACCCTCGATATCCGGGTTCGTGGCGAGAATCACCTCTTTCACGCCCTCTTCGGGAATGCGCGCAAGAAGGGGGGCGATGGCGATATCGTCCGGCCCGATACCGTCCATCGGGGAAATCGCGCCGTGCAGAACGTGATACCTGCCGGAGTAGTCCTGGGCGCGCTCCAGGGCGAGAATGTCCCTCGGGTCGCAGACCACGCAAAGCAGTTCGCCGTTTCGCTTTGGGTTTTCGCAGATATCGCACAGCTCGCCCACGGTGTAGTTCCCGCAGCGGGCGCAGTAATGCACGCTTTCTTTCGCGTCAAGAAGGGCGGAGGCGAGCGCTTTCACCTCCGCTTCCGGCTGGTCCACAATAAAATACGCGAGCCGCAGGGCGGTTTTACTGCCAATCCCGGGCAGACGGGAAAACTGCGCGGCCAGCCGCGCAATCGGTTCCAGAACGCCCATTAGAATCCCAGATTCAGGCCGCCGGTGACCTTGTTCATTTCGGCGGCGACGGTCTCGTCGGCGGTGCGCAGCGCCTCGTTCACGGCGGCGACAATCAGGTCCTGCAGCATTTCAATATCGTCCGGGTCCACAGCCGCTTCAGACAGCTCGATGGACACCAGACTCTTCCCGCCGGTGACAGTAGCTTTCACGGCGCCACCGCCTGCAGTGGCAGAAAACGTGCGCGCGTTCAGCTCTTCCTGCATCTTCGCCATATCGGCCTGCATTTTCTGGGCCTGCTTCATCAGTTGGTTGATGTTCGCTCCGCCGCCGCGGGGCATGTTGAATCCTCTTGCCATTTGAATCCTCCAAACCAATCGTAGTTGAAAATGTTAAGAAAGATCGCCGAAAATCTGCTCGCCCAGTTCCCGCAGGCTGGTCTTTTTCTCCGCAGCCGCAGCCATCTGGGCAGGGGCGGAAGGAAGGGCATCCTCGTTCACCAGAGTTGCGTCCAAATCGGGCCGGGTGTTTCGCGCTGCTTTTAAAGCATTTTCAAAGATTGCTCGTTTAGCCTGCCATTCCCTGGGGAGCAGCACCTCCAGCCTGCCGCCGCTCATCCGGTGCTTCCACTTTGCCACCAGCGGCTGAATATTCCCCGGCATGGCGGAAAGCAGTGCGTTGAACAAAGCGTTGGCGTCCTTGCCTTCGCCGGTGGACGGAGAGGGATGCGGTGCTTCTGTTTTTGGGGGTGTTTCCTCAATATCGCGCCGGGAGTACTTTACTTCCTCCAGCCGGGAGGGCTTTGCTCCGTCTTTTTGCAGAGGCTTCGGCTCTTCGTCGATTTCGAAGGGGGGAAGGTCCGGTTCCGGAACGTTTATAACGGCAATGTTCCCTTCCGCGAGCTTCTTTTCCAGCACAGCCACCCGTTCCATCAGGGCGTCCATAGAAGGCGCTTCGTCCTCCGGGCGGCAGATCCGTACCAAAGCGGCTTCCACGGCAATTCTGGGCCGGGAAAGCCATTTGAGCGTGCTTTCCGTGGAAGAAAGCAGATCGATGGCACGCAGGGCTTTTTCGACGGGGCAGATTTTCGCCTGCCTTGCGTAGTTTTTCAGGTCCTCGTCGGTACAGTCGAACAGCGTCGGGTCCGCGCCGCAGGTAATCGCCACCATCAGGTCTCTGAAATGAACGGTCATATCCCGCACGAAGGACGCAAGGTCCACGCCCTCCACCACGATGCGGTCAAAATAGCGCAAAGCCTCCTTCACGTCGCCGTCGAGCAGGGCGTCCACAAAGGCAAACAGGGCCTGTTTGGACACGCCGCCCAGCACGGCGCGCACCTTCGTGCCGACGAGGTCACTCTCGCAAAATGCGAGGCACTCGTCCGCAATGCTGAGCGTATCTCGCACAGAGCCCTGACCTGCCAGGGCGATGGCGCGCAGGCCGTCCTCGTCATAGGTGGCGCCGATGTCATCCATAATGTACTTCAGGTGCGCCACAAGAGCGGAGGTGGAGACCCGGTGCAGGTCAAACCGCTGGCAGCGGGAATGGATAGTGGCGGGAAGCTTGCCCGGCTCGGTGGTCGCCAGAAGGAAGACCACATGGGCAGGGGGTTCCTCCAGCGTTTTCAATAGGGCGGTGAAGGCATGGGCGGAGAGGTTGTGAACCTCGTCGATGATATAGACTTTATACTTGCAGGCCACCGGCGAAAAGCGCGCCTTTTCCAGAAGGTCACGCACTTCTTCGACGCGGCTGTTGGAACCGCCGTCAATCTCGATCACGTCCACCCCGGCGGCAGAAGCGCGGCACCCGTCACAACGGTTGCAGGGCTCCCCGTCTTCGGGGTTCAGGCAATTGATCGCCCTGGCGATGATCCTCGCCGTGGTGGTTTTTCCGGTGCCGCGGGTCCCGCAAAAAAGATAGGCATGCGCGATCCTGCCGGCACTTACCTGGTTTTTCAAAGTCGAGGTAATGTGCTGCTGACCGATCACATCGGCAAACCGCTTTGGCCTGTATTTGCGGTATAAAGCCTCGTAGGACAAGTTCGAACCTCCGAAAATTCGTTCATTACATTTTAACATTATGGCGTGTTTTAGGCAACGCCGGTATTTACCATGCCGGCCATGTGTATGCAAAAGACGCCCGCTTGTGAAACCGAAGTAATGAAGCTTTCGTGCTTGCGCCGCAGTAAGAATGGAATACTACTCTCAAGCTGCGCTGTTTCCAGCCGCCGATTATGCGAAATTTTGGCGTATCGCGCGTTTGACTCAGCGGCCGGGCAAAAAAGAAAAGCCGCCGAGCGTGCGGGGCTTTTCGTGTTATGACGAGCGGGCAAAAGGTATTGCCTGCGCAATGGTCTATCCCGTTAAATGCGCGAAGAAAGCACGGTCAGCGTGTCAAGCGCGGCAGCCAGTTTACACCTTTCCTCGTCGTTCAGGCGATCGGTGAAGCGGGAAACGCTTTCAGATACGATTTTGCGTTCGTTTTCAAGGGCTTCAACACCGCTCTGGGTGATGGAAATGTAGGTTACGCGGCGGTCATGATCGTCTGCGATGCGCTGCACGTAGCCAAGAGCGACCAGTTTGTCTACGAGTGGCGTCAGGTTGGGACGGGAAATGGCCATCAGCTGCGAAATTTCGCCCATTCTCATGCTGGTGTTTTCGGAAAGCAGGCTCAGGATGTGGTACTGGGCCAGCGGCATCTTGCCCACCTTCATGAGGGTCTTGAGCAGGCTCCGATGCATCAGGTAATATTTGGTGATGCGTTCGGACATTTGTTGGCTAGTAATTGGTTTCTCCATGTTCTCTCCTCCTTCGTCGAAATCCGACAGCTTTTCAGCCGTCGAACACTTGTTTATAGTATATGAAAAAGGATTACTAGTCAATGCTTTTACCGTAGATTAGGCATGAATAATAATTGAATTTCTGATAATGTGGTGAATATTCCAGGGAAAGGTGTGATAATTATTCAACAAAGAGTGTGTCAGAAAGGGCTTTCATCCGGGCTTTCGCTTTTTCTGTTTCCTCCCGGCTGAAAGAAAGGCGTCCGTGTTCCCAAAGGCAGACGTCGCCTTCTTTGGCTCCTGCGTAAAGTTGCTCGCGATTAACTTTGATCTCACCGTCCGGGCTGTCAAAAATTGCCCAACAGCCTTCGATGCGGTCCAGAGTAATTAACATGGTTCAGCTCCGTAAAACTCATATGTTAGAATATAAACCATTTCCGGAAACAACACAAGTAGAACAGTTGTTTTTTCATGTATTAAATCGTAGTTTTTAAAAGGAAAGTAACGAAAAATGTCGAACTTAAACCGTTAGACTCAATACTTATTAGAAACGGACTGCACTAATTGGGGTTCGTTGGGGGAAGAATGACCGAGAACAGACGAAAGAGATTAATAGAGGCCTTAATGGCGGAGCGCAACAGGCTGAACAGTATGACAGACGAGGCATCGAACGCCGGCGACCGATTAAACTCACCTGAGCTGTTGCATCAGTCAGGTATCGTGGGTACCCTGATCAACAACCTGGACCGGCAAGGCAACTCCGAGCAGGAAAAGAATGAGAATCAAGGGCGCGGGAGCAACCCCGAAGAAAGCAAAAAGAACAATATCTGAATTTTCAAAAGTAAAGCGCCAATCATTTCTCAATCTATGATATAATCAACTTGCTAACTTGCTGTGGAGGTGAGGCTGTCTGGGCTCTGTAATTGATAAGTTCATTGATCTGATCCAGAGCGGCTTTCTCCAGTTTGGAATACGCGACGCCATCGATATTATCATCGTGGCGTATCTGATTTATAAGCTGCTGATGCTGACCCGCGAAACCAGGGCAATGCAGGTCCTGAAAGGCGCGGGAGTGCTTCTTATTGCCATTACTCTGGCGAACTGGTTCAAGCTGACGGCAATTTCCTGGCTGTTAAACCAGGCGATTCTCGCCGGTTCCATCGCGCTGGTCGTCATCTTCCAGCCGGAACTGCGGCGTGCGCTGGAGCAAATCGGCAGGGGCAAGTTCTTTAAAAAGCACGGTTCCACGCAAAACCGCGAGATAGACGCCTTTATCGACGAGCTGATCGCAGCGATGCGCAGCCTCTCCGGAAGGCGCGTCGGCGCGCTCATCTTAATCGAAGAGCGCACAGGACTGGCGGACATTATCGCCACCGGAACCCGCATGGAAGCCATCGTTTCCTCCGCACTTATTGAAAACGTTTTTGAGCCGAATACCCCCCTACACGACGGGGCAATGATCATCCGCGGTACCAGCATCGTCGCCGCAGGATGCTTTTTGCCCTTGTCGGACAATAACACCATTTCCCGCCAGCTTGGAACAAGGCACCGGGCTGCCCTCGGCATTTCCGAGGTTTCCGACTGCCACGCCTTTGTTGTTTCCGAAGAAACCGGCGTCATATCCGTCGCCCACGACGGAAAGCTGACCCGTTATCTGGACGAGGATCAGATCCGTGAGATTCTCGCCTCGATTTACACCACCCAGTCGCGCAAGGCGCGCCTGAGCAACCCATTTGCCCGGAGGCCGAAAAACGATGGCTGAGCCGATCAAAAACGACCCGAACGCGCAGAACAGCAATACCGGCACCCAAAACGGCGGGTTCTTTTCCCGTTTTGGCGCACGGGAAATTGCTTTTATGCTTGTTTCGCTGCTGTTTGCCGTCGTGATATGGGTTTATGTGCTCAATGTGGAGAACCCCACCCGGGAAAAGATCGTCCGGGACGTTAAGATTTCCTTCTCCGGCGAAGAACGGCTGAACAGCAACCAGAAGCTGACGGTCAAGGGCGACCGCAGCGAGATTTTAACCGACGCCACCGTCATCATCAACGTTCCCGCCAACCTTTACAGCGAAATCAAAGCCGAATCCATCATTGCCCAGCTGGACCTTTCGGGCATCTACACCCCCGGAAAACACACCATCAAGGTCACGGCAAGGGTTCAGGGATTCAGCGATGTTTCCATCGTATCCATTTCCCCTTCGGAAGTCACAGTGGATATCGACGTAATCCGCGAACGGGTGCTGCCGGTGGAAATCCGGTATTTCGGCGAACTGCAATCCGGTTTCTGGCGCGGGGATGTAACGTTGACGCCCTCCGCCATTTCTCTCATCGGCGCTGCCAGCGAACTGGGGCTCATCAACAACGCCGTGGTGGAAATCGACCTGGAGAACACCACGGATTCCATCTATGAAACGGCGAACATCGTACTGTACGACAAGGACGGAAACGAGATTGACGCTTCCAAGTTCACCGGCGATTTGCCCTACGCCACCGTGCAGATGGACGTTCTGCCCACCAAAACCGTCCCCATTGACGTGATGGGTTCTCTTGTGGGTATGGACGAGATTCATCCCGGTTACGAGCTGACGGATATTGCCGTCACCCCCCAGCCTATGGTGACCATCGCCGCCAGTCAGGACCTTCTGGACGAGATTGACAGCGTCGCCATCGAAACCATCAGCCTGTCCGGCGCGTCCGAGTCCAGGCTGCTGATGGACGTGAACCTCCTGCTACCCGCAGGCGTACGGCTGATCTCTGCCGACAGCTACAATGTTTCCATCCACATTGAAGAAAAGTTCGATACTTTGAACTTCTTCGATCTCCCCATCGAAATCCGAAACCTTGCCCCCGGTCTGAAGGCCGCGCTTTCCATCAACGAAGGCAAGCTGACCATCCACGGGCCTTTGAGCGTTATCAACAGCATCCGGAAGGACGATGTGGCACTTTATGTGGACGCTTCCGGACTTGGCGAGGGCACCCACGAAATGATCGTTTACTCCGAAACAGGGAACGCTTATTCCACCACCACATCCGTTCCCTGGCCCGGAAGCGTTACCCTGACTCTGACCCCCGGCAGCAGCCGGGATTGAATGGTGAACACACATGGCATTAATTATCCGCAACCTGCGCCTCTCTCCCAGCGAGGACGAGGCGCTTTTGCATCTAAAAGCCGCAAACGCGGCCAACGTGCGCGAAGGAGACATCAAAGCGCTCCGCATCGTGCGGCGGTCTCTGGACGCGAGAAAAAAATCGGACGTGCATTTTCTGTATACCGTCCGTGTCGAGGTGAACAACGAAAAAGCCGTCCTTCGCCGGGCAAACGCGAACATCGAAAAAGAAGAAGCGCCGCAGCATAAGGAACTCCGCCGGGGCGACAAGCCGCTTTTCGAGCGGCCCGTTGTGGTGGGTTCCGGTCCCTGCGGAATGTTTGCCGCGCTGACCCTGGCGCGAGCCGGTTATGCGCCCATCGTCATCGAGCGCGGTTCCCCTGTGGAACAGCGTAAAACCGAGGTGGACGACTTCTTTGCAACGGGCATTCTCAACGAAAACAGCAACGTGCTTTTCGGAGAGGGCGGGGCAGGCACGTTTTCGGACGGCAAGCTTACCACCAGAATCAAGGACGCCCGCTGCCAAAGCATTCTGGAGGACCTTGTGCGCTTCGGAGCGGAGGAGTCCGCAGCTTATGACGCGAAACCCCACATCGGAACGGACGTTTTGCGTAAAGTGGTGGCGGAAATCAGAAAGGAAATCACCGCCCAGGGCGGCGAATACCGTTTTAACGA
>JBMNTW010000034.1:0-12289 GCA_050945935.1 Christensenellales bacterium | reverse complement strand
AACTGAAAAGTAGCTCTCGGACTTTTCGCCCGAGAGCTACTTTTCTACCGTTCAGATGAAAGTTTTGAATAGTACAGGATAAGCTTTTGGTAAACTATGTTTCTAACAGCTTCAAGGTCAGTATCTTTTAGTTCATGATACAGAGTATCGTTCATGCAGAAACACTTTTTATCACCGATATTTTCCAATGTCCAGAAGCCCTTTTTACTGACTGCATTAAACGGGTTTCGCAATATAAGGCTGAGTACATCATCTTCAGAACTGGATATCGGATTTGCGATTACTTCATCCACATTTTTGTCAGGAATCTTTCCAAATCGAACCCTGTCTATGTAAAACTGACGGAAGGCCTTTGTGAGTGTCTTCACATCTATTGCTTGTTCATATAGAGCTTCGGAGAAAAAGCACTTATAAAACACAAGCTTGTATGATTTTTGGTATCCAAACAGTGAGTCAACAGCACCGAGATAATCCATAAACGAACTTTTAACTGTATTTGGAAAACAACGAAATTCAAGATTTCTGTTGCCATCGGTCCAGATTTCTACATAGGGTTCTGCATACGAGGATGGGAAACTTCCGATAAATATTTGATTAAGCTTTTTGCCGATTGCACTGCCAATAGAATAGCGAATTTGATATACGGTACGAGGTGATTCACTGAAGTTTACATGCGTTAAGGTTGCATGGTAACATGTACCGTCGATTATTACATTTACAGTAGCGCGGCTGCCTTTACCCAAAACAGCGCCAACGGCATTTAGTACAGCATCCTGTTTGTCGACGGGAAGGGTGAGGCCGTCTTTCAGTAAGGATCTATCGACTTTCTTCTTAAAAAGCAGTTTCTCCATGAGGTTTCCTCATTTATCTATCTTATGAAGTTAACTATATATTTAATTATAAATGGAGCATTCATAAAAAGCTACCTTTTGACATAACTGATGTACTATTTTCGGTTGCGCTGGCGGTGTACGGCATCACCACATGGCTTTCAGCGAAAAGGGCGACTTGCCTGTTTGAACGGGTGGACCTGTAACCGCCCTGAACACAAAAACGGCACCCAAAAGGATGCCGCTTCTTCATATTTTACAGCTAAAACACCCAGTATCCCTGCCCTGTGCGGCTCACGCAGTACCGCGCGGTGGCGGGAATGCCCGCCGGCGGTGTGGCGGAGGGTCGGGCGGGAATGGCGTAAAGCTCCTTGTCGTCCAAACGGGTGCGCAGAAGATGCGTTCCGCCGGGGTGGGAGAACACCTGCCAGTTCACCCGCGGCCAGTCGCCGGGGAAGGCGTTGGAGAACACGCCCAGCCGCCTGCCCACCATGGGACGATCCCTCCTTTCTTCCGAAGCAGAAACTGCCGGATTGTCCCAGGTCAGCTGGTCGCCCGGGTCGTCGTCGAGTATGGGCTGGTAGAAGGCGTGGGGCGTACGGGCTTCCATGAACGCATCAACTTCCTTGTTCGCAATGTTCGCGGCCGCCGCCTGATAGGGCGGTTTTGCAGGTTCCGTCATCGGCGCTTCGGGCGGCGGCGCGGGCGGGGTTTGGTCGTTTTCCAGCATGAAGGAGGCGATCATGCCGCCCCGCTCCGTTTCGGTGCAAACAGCGCAGTCCTTGTCGCCGCTTTCCGGCGCGGTACTTTGAACGGGCGGCGGGGGCGGAGGCTGCACAACGGCGGAAACTTCCGGCTGTTTGGGCGGCCCGTCCGGCACGGTTTTGCGGTTGAGCGCCGCTTCCGGCGGCTTTGCCTCCGGTTCGGGGGTGGCAAGGGTCTGCTGCCACTTTTGAAGAATGTCCTGCTGTAAACTGGCGGCATCATGCTGTTTAGCCGGCGGGTTTTCCGGTTCCACTTTTGCCATCGGCGGCTGGGGCATGACGAAGGGCTCCTCTTTCGCCGCCGAAACGGCAACGGCTTCGGGCTTTACCGGCTCCACAGGGGGAGCAGGGGGCGGCGCGGCCTGCTGATTGAGTGCGGCGGCTTGTTCTTCCGGCTCTTTAAGGATGGAGGCTTCTGCCTCGTCCGCCACGGCGGATTCCTCCGCACCCCTCTGCTCGGGCGTGGCTTTTTCTTCCGAACCTTCAAGGATGTAGGCTTCGGACTCATCCGCCATGGCGGCTTCCTCCGCGCGCCTCTGCTCGGGGTCTGCGGCGAGCTGCCGCGCTTTTTCCAGAATGTCGGACGCCCGGGTGCCCGTGGTGCCGATGAGCACCACCACGCCGCGGACGGTCACCGCCGCGCCTAAGGGGAACTCACGCCCGCGCAATGGAATAAAGGCGGTTCCGCCGCCGGGGGTGGGACGGATGTTTGCGGAGCGCGTTCTGCCGTTTTGCAATATAAGGTGCGCCCTGCCGAAGCTCACGCCCCGCAGCGAAAACCGCGCCCCGTCCGGTCCGACCCGCACAAGGCCGGAAGCGCGCCCGAAGACCGGTCGCAGCGCAATGATATACGTAGCCATGGATTTGTCCTCCCGCACATCGTTTTGGTAAATATATGCGGGAAATCCGGCATTTATAGCTTATTGTCCAAACAGCGCCTTCACCAGCTTCCTGGTTTCGTCCTTGTCGGCGATGTAGAAGCTCGTTCCGTCGATGGTTTTGGACCTGCCTGGCAGGGTATGGGTTTCAATGGTGTCGGTGTTGATGTTCGAAAGTACGGTGCCCAGGGCGACCATCTGGGAAAGGGAAAGGTTCGTTGTCACCCGTTGCGCCATGGTGTTCCAAAGGGCGGGAATGGCGGAAACGCCCAGCTCCTTCACCCGCTTTGCCAGCGCCTTGATGTAGATCTGCTGACGGGTGGTGCGCATCAAATCGCTGCCGCCCTGCACGCCCTTGCGCTTGCGCACATAGGTATAGGCGGTTTCGGCGTTCAGGGTAACGGTCTGCCCCTCCCTGCCCACGCCTTCAATGTCTGTCGGCAGCGTCACCGTCACGCCGCCCACCGCGTCGGTCAAGGGTCCGATGCCGTCCATATCCATGGCGGCGTAATAGTAAAGGTCGGTGCCGAGCAGCGTGTTCAGGGCGAACAGTGCGTTCTCCGCGCTGATGTGCGGGTCGCCCCCGCCGTAGGCATAGGCGGCGTTGATTTTGTCCGTTCGGGTGGATTTGACTTCGCCGGTCTTGCTCAGCTTGCGGATTTTGGCGCGGGTATCCCGCGGCACGGTCAGAATGGAGCAGGAGGGCGCCGCCACGTCAATCACGCACACAATCATCACGTCGCTACGGCTGCCCATTTTCTTCTGTTCGCGCACCTCGTCGCTGTCAATGCCCAGCAGGGTGATGGCGATTTTGCCGCCGCCCAGCTCGATCACCGGGTCCACGGCAGGTTCGGGCGTTGCAGTTGCCACAGGGGCGGGGTTGCCCGGGTTTTTGTTCTGCAATGGCGCCTGCACCGAACCGCCCCTTTGCTCCGGCGCAGACCTGGCGGTGCCGAGGTTTAACGAAGGGTCTCCGCCCACATGCTGTTTGACTGTGGAGCCGGATTTATCCGCCAGATAGCGGCTGGTTTCCCCTGCTTTTTCCCGTTCGAAGGCGGAAAGGGGGTTGCGGGTGACGGAATACAGCTTTCCCACACCGATGATCAGCGCGACAATCGCGCCCGTGGCAACCAAAAGCCACGCGCATTTCTTTCTTGTGCTCATGGCTTTAGTATGGCGCGCGCCACGGTGCAAAAACCGGAAAAATCAGGCTTTTCGCTCCTTTTTGATTGCGAAATATGGGGTTTTTCATTATAATAAAACCTGCTGTTATGGTAGGTAAGTGTGCCAATGCGCGTTTTGCTAAAAAGCAGACCCGCCTTTTTAAAACGGCTGAACAATCGCGATATTCTGGAGGTAAACCCATGCGAAAGACGCTAGGATGCATACGCCGGGCGGACGAGCGCTTTGACATGATTCAGGCGGGCGACCACGTCGCCGTGGGCGTTTCGGGCGGGAAGGACAGCCTGCTGCTTCTGAACGCCCTGGCCCTGTATCGAAAATTCTGCCGCGTTCCGTTTACGCTGGAGGCGCTCTCTTTGGGCATGGGCTATCCGGACATGGACTTTTCCGGCGTTGCCGCCTTGTGCGAAAAGCTGGACGTGCCCTTTACATTCGTGGAGACGGACATTAAAGAAGTCGTGTTCGACATCCGCAAAGAGGAAAACCCCTGCGCCCTTTGCGCAAAACTCAGGCGAGGTGCTTTGAACAACCTGGCGCGCGCCCACGGGTGCAACAAGCTTGCTCTGGGCCATCACAGGGAGGACGTTGCCGAAACCTTCCTGATGAGCCTTCTTTACGAAGGCAGGCTGAACCTGTTTTCGCCGGTGACGTATCTGAACAAGGTGGACATCACCGTCATCCGCCCCATGATTTTCGTGCCGGAAAAGCACATAATAGGAACGGCGAAAAAACTCGGTCTGCCCATCGTGAAAAACCCCTGCCCCGCGGACGGTCACACCAACCGCCAGAGGATGAAGAACCTTCTGTCCACATTGTCGGACGTGATTCGGGACGCCGCCGCCGAGCGCATCGTTTCCGCCATCGCCAACACGGACCAGTACAACCTCTGGCCGGGCAAAAACTGCGCGAAATGCTCCGCGAGTCTTGACGAAAGCCGCGAAGACTGATACGCTGTATCCAACCGAATAGATCGCCTTATCCAGAGCGGTGGAGGGAAGGGCCCTGTGAAACCGCGGCAACCTGCCGGCAAACGAGAAAACAGATTTGCGGGCGTGGTGCCAACTCCCGCGGGGAAACCCGCAAAGATGAGGGTGTTGTGCAAATTTAAGCGCCCTGTCTTTTGACGGGGCGATTCTTTTCGGATTACACAATTGGAGGAACCCATTTTATGCCACGCAAATTCTTTACTTCCGAATCGGTGACCGAAGGCCATCCGGACAAGCTGTGCGACCAGATCAGCGACGGCGTTCTGGACGCGATGCTTGCGCAAGACCCGAAAAGCCGCGTCGCCTGCGAGGTGGCGGTCACCACCGGCCTCTGTCTTGTGATGGGCGAGGTCACCACCAGCTGCTATGTGGATATTTCCCAGATTGCCAGGGATGTGATTCTCAACGCCGGGTTTGACAATGCCGCCTACGGGTTTGACGGCAACTCCTGCTCCGTGCTGGTGGCGCTGCACGGTCAGTCGCCGGATATTGCCCAGGGCGTGGACGCTTCCCTTGAAGCCCGTCAGGGCATTGAGGACCGCTTCACCACCGGCGCGGGAGATCAGGGCATGATGTTCGGCTTCGCCTGCCGCGAGACGGACGAGCTGATGCCCGCCCCCATTTCCTACGCCCACAACCTGACCCGCGCCCTGTCCGCAGCCAGAAAGTCCGGCGTTGTGCCCTACCTGCGCCCCGACGGCAAGGCACAGGTCACCCTTGAGTACGAGGACGGCAGGCCCATCCGCGTGGATACCGTCGTCCTTTCCACCCAGCACGCGCCGGAAGTGGAACAGGAACAGATTCAAAAAGACATGATCGACAAGATCATCCTGCCCTCGCTGCCCAAAAAACTGGTGGACGAGCAGACCAAATTCCTCATCAACCCCACCGGCCGCTTCGTGGTGGGCGGACCCCATGGCGATTCCGGTCTTACGGGCAGGAAGATCATCGCGGACACGTACGGCGGTTACGCCCGTCACGGCGGCGGCGCGTTTTCCGGCAAGGACCCCACGAAGGTGGACCGTTCCGCGGCGTACGCCGCGCGTCATGTGGCGAAAAACATCGTAGCCAGCGGCCTGGCGGAAAGCTGCGAAATTCAGGTGGCGTACGCCATCGGCGTGGCGCGGCCCGTTTCCATCATGGTGGATACCTTCGGCACCGGCGCCATGCCGGACGATAAGATCGCCAAGCTCATCCTGGAAAAAGTTGACCTTCGCCCCGAAGCCATCATCGAGCGGCTGGGCCTGCGCGCTCCGATTTACGCCCAGACGGCGGCGTACGGCCACTTCGGAAGACCCGACCTCGACCTTCCCTGGGAGCGGCTGGACCTTCCGCTTTAAGCATGACCCTGCGCCAACACAGCAACAAAGAACGGGGGAACGGCATCCGTTTCCCCCGTTTTTGCTTTTGGAGGCAGAGCATGATTGATTCATCACGCCGGAAAACCTGAAGGACGCGGGTTTTGTCCATGCCCTTTCCTGGCAGGAGTGTTTGCGGGGAAGCTTTTGTCGCCGCCCGCACCTGCACGCCAGGCGGAGTATCTTCAAGCAGAGCTGGCTCGGGGGAAAAAGGGGTTCATCCTGTATGACGGTCCGACTGTGGGCGTTGTTACCATGTGGGGCGGCCTGATTGAAAATCTGTATGTTGTTCTGCCTTCGGAGCAGCGTAAAGGGTACGGCCGCAGCTGCTGCGCCATGCAATTCTTCAATGCGACGCGCGCCCGACTCTGTGGGTGCTCAACAACAACGAGCGTGCCCTGCGCTTTGATGCGAAGCACGGTTTTGAAAAAACCGGTGTGATAAAGCCGCTTTCCGGCGCGCTTTGGGAAATCGAACTGTCCAGGTGACGCCTAAGTCCGCAGCAATGAACCATCATTGAGAAAGCCCGGAGTTGTATTCCGGGCTTTGGCTTTTTGGAGGGAAACTAAGCCAAAAAAACGTTCCTGCCGATGTTTTGGGCAAATAAATATTACTGTTTATGTCGAATCGGCGCTGGTTTTGCGATGCGTGCAGGAATGCATGGTTGTTTGCAGAAAACTTGTCCCCAACACCCAAAACAGCACAAAAGAATCGGAGGTCGGAGCATGTTTCCCTTCAAACAGTCCCGGCAGAGGGACCCCGAAGAAACCAGAATGGTCTCGCTGCCCATTGATTCCGTTTTGCCTAATCCGGACCAGCCGCGCCGCACCTTCGATGAGGCGTCGCTTCGCGAGCTTTCCCGCTCCATCAGCCAGTACGGGCTGATGCAGCCCGTGCTGGTACGGTATACCCGAAGGGGCTACGAGCTGATTGCCGGCGAGCGCCGCTGGCGCGCCTGCCGCATGGCGGGCATGACGCACATCGACGCCGTCATCACCGAGGCGGACGACGCCACCACCGCCTGCATGGCGCTGGTGGAAAACCTTCAAAGAGAGAATCTGCACTTTTTCGAGGAGGCGGAAAGCTACGTCTCGCTGATGAAGCAGTTCGGACTCACCCAGGAGGAACTCGCCAGCCGCCTGGGCAGGAACCAGTCCACCGTGGCGAACAAGCTGAGGGTACTTCGCCTGCCCCCCGCCGTCAAGGAAGCGGTGCAGCAGTCCCGGCTCACGGAACGCCACGCCAGAGCGCTTCTTCGCCTCACCAACGAGGAGGACATGCTCACCGCCGTCGCCGCGGTGCGCGAAGGCCTGCTTTCCGTGAAGGACACCGAGCGGTTGGTGGAGCGCATGGTGGAAAAGCGCCTCAAGGAGTTCGAGGAAGGGCGGCAGGAACCCAAAAAGGGCAGGGTGGTGCGGCTGGTGCGGGATTACCGGCTGTACGTCAACACCTTAAAACGCGCCTGCGCCGAGCTTCGCGCAGCAGGCATCGAGGCGGTGTGCCGCGTGGTGGAAAGCGAAACGGAGTATTCCGTCACCGTGGCGATTCCCAAGTACGGTAAAATTGCGGAATAACAAGCAAAAAGAGCGCCGGTTTTAGCGCTCTTTGGAGTCCAGTCAGACTTTGCTCAGCTTCTCAACTGCTTCGCTTTCCGAAGGCAGAAAGAAGATGGCATTGCCGTTGTTGCTCTCGTAGATGAAGTCCTTCAACGGCTTGCTGGTGTATTGCGAAAAATCCCCCACGATGGCGAGCCGGAAGCGGTAGTTGACCACCTTCTGCAGCACGTCGCCGGCGATGCGGGTGCTTAAAACGAAGAAGTCCTCGCAAAGCGCTTCTTTGTTAAGAACGATGGAAGAGCTCTCCGTTTCGTACTGCACGTTCATCAAAAAATCCAGCGCCGTCTGCCCGTCGGTAATAACTGCTGTTTCGTTGTGCACAACGGCAATGGGATTCCCGTTTGCCTGAATGACCCTGATTTTCATGATACCCCCCGGATGTGCGCCGCGCTTGAAAAACGTGGCGCGATTAAAAGGATGATAGCACGTTCCCGGGCGGGAGGGAACGACTTTCGCCCGTTTTTTATAAAAAAACACCGCCCCGATTTCGGGGCGGTGTTGCCAACGTCTGAAGAAAGGGTTTGTGGCGTTAGTCGGCCACGTAGGGCAGCAGGGCGACAACCCTTGCGCGCTTGATGGCGGTGGCAAGGTCGCGCTGGTGGCGGGCGCAAACGCCGCTCATCCTGCGGGGCATGATCTTGCCGCGCTCGGTGATGTACTTGCGAAGGCGTACGGTGTCCTTATAGTCGATGGTGGTCATCTTGTCCACGCAGAACTGGCACACCTTGCGGCGGCGGCGACCCTGGGGACGCGGACGCTGCTTGCGTTCTTCCATGTTGGTTCCTCCTTATCGAATAGCGGCCGAAAGTGCGGCCTGTTGGTTGAAAAGTTTCTCGAACGCCTTAGAACGGCAGGTTCGAGTCGTCCATCTCGGTGAATCCGGTAATGTCGTCAAAAGCCGGGCCGGAAGAGGGGTAGTACCCGCCGCCGGACTGCGCCGCGGAAGGATTGCGGTCCACGGGTCCGCCCTCACCCTTGTTGGGGGTAAGGAACTCAACGTCATCCGCCACCACCTCAAAGGCGGTGCGCTTCATGCCCTGTTTGTCCTCATACCTTCTGGTCTGCAAAGAGCCGGTCACGGCGACTTTGCGGCCCTTGGCAAGGTATCTGGCGCAATTGTCCGCTAAAGACCTCCAGGTCACAATCGGGATGAAGTCGGCCTCCCGCTCGCCCTGCTGGTTGGCAAAGCGGCGGTTGACTGCGATGTTGAACGTGCAGACGCTGACACCCGCGCCGGTGGTGCGGAGTTCAGGGTCCATCGTCAGATTTCCCACGAGACAGATTTTATTCATTCAAAGCACCTCGGTCCGCTCACTCGGGCAGACGGGTCACGAGATAGCGGAGAATGTTGTCGCTGATCTTGAAGTTACGCTCGAGCTCGGCAGGCAGCTTGGCATCGCCGTTGAAATGCATCAGAACGTAGTAACCTTCGTTCTTGTAATCAATGGCGTAGGCCAGGCGGCGCTTGCCCCATTCGTCGCACTTTTCAATCGTGCCGCCATTCTCGGTGACGATGGCAGAGAACTTGTCCACCGTTTCCTTGATGAGCGATTCTTCGATATCGGTACGGATGATGTAAAGCACTTCGTACTTATTCATGTGAAAAGTCACCTCCTCATGGTCTAATGGCCCCGCGTCAATGCGCGGAGCAAGGACGTTAGCTTTAGCAGTATACCATTTGGCATATGTGTTTTGCAAGGGATTTTGCAAGAAAACCGGCCAAAAGCGCAGGCTTTTGACCGGTTTTTGGCAATTGATCCGCCGTTTACAGCAGGGTCTTTTCCACTTCCTTGGCAACGTCCTCCAGGCAGCCTTCGGTGAAGGGGCTCCTGAGTCCTGCGCCGGTGACCAGCTCCAGGAAGGTCTCGGTGCCGGCCTTTTCCACAAGGGCGTTGTAGGCGGCAAAGGCGGCATGCCTGTCCTTCTGCGCCCAGGTCCAGAACTGCAGCGCGGAAGTCTGGGCAAGGCAGTAGTCGATGTAATAGAAGGGGTCCTTGTAAATATGGCCCTGGCGCATGAACCACATGCCTTCGCCCCAGTACGGGCCCTCAAACTTCAGGAAGGGACGGTACTTCTCCTCCAGCTTCGCCCATTCGGCCTTGCGCTCGTCGGGGGTGAGGGAGGGATTTTTGTAAATGATGTGCTGGAACTCGTCCACCATGCAGCCGTAGGGCAGGAAGCTGACGGCGTCCGTCAGGTGGGCTTCACGGGCGCGGTCGGCATCGTCGCCGTAGAACAGCTCAAGATAGGGGTAGCAGAAGAACTCCATGGACATGGAGTGCACTTCGCAGGCCTCCAGCGTTGCCTGGGAAAGCTCCTGAATCTCCATGTTGCGGGCACGGTACGCCTGATAGGCATGGCCGGCTTCGTGGGTGAGCACGTCCACGTCCGCGCTGGTGCCGTTGAAGTTCGAAAAAATGAAGGGCAGCTTGTAATCCGGCAGATAGGTGCAGTAGCCGCCGGGCTGCTTGCCCGCCTTGGCGATGGGGTCGAAGAGCTCGTTGTCGATCATGTAATCGATGAACTCGGCGGTTTCGGGAGACATTTCGTGGTACATCTTCCTGCCGAGCTCGAGCATCTCGTCAAAGCTCGCCTTGGGTTCGGGGTTGCCTTCGGGATACATGCAGGTGTTGTCGTAGAACATCAGCTCAGAAAGACCGTTGCGCTTTGCCTGCAGGGCTTTGAGTTTTTTGACGGTGGGCAGAATGTCCTTCACCACCTGCTCGCGGTAAACCGAAACCATGTCCGCGTTATAGCAGTTGCGCTGCATGCGGTAGTACCCAAGCTCGATGAAGTTTTCATAGCCCATGTTCTTCGCCATCTGGGTGCGAAGGGCGACCAGCTGGTCAAAAATGCGGTCCAGTTCCGCCTCGTGGGCCTTGAAGAACGCCGCTTCGGCGGCGTGGGCGCGCTTGCGGACGTCCCTGTCCCTGGATTCTTCGAACTTGCGCAGCTGGGTGAGGTTCACGGTCTGACCGTCAAACTCGATGCTGGCAGAGGCAAGCACCTTGGAATACTCGGTGGTGAGCTTCGCTTCTTCCTGCATCAGGGGGATGTTTTCGGGGGTGAAGGTCTTGTTGGCGATTTCCATGTTCAGGAAGAACAGCTTGCCAAGGGTCTCCTCCAGTTCCGGACGGAACCTGGAAGCAAGCAGCGCGGCGTACAGCCCCTGGAGCTTCTCCTGGAACAGGGGTTCCATTTCGTCGATGAACTTCTGCTCTTTTTCGAAGAATTCATCCCTGGTGTCCACCGAATGGCGGATGTAAACGTAGGACGAAAGCGTCGCCATGTTGGCGAGCAGCTTTTCGTGTTCCATCACGCAGTCCAGCTGTTCCCTGGCGCTGCCGGCGTTCTGGATCTTTTCGGTCAGAGCGTCGTACTGGGCGAGAATGGCGTCCATATTCGGCCGTTCGTACTTTATTTCGGAAAACTTCATCTCAAACCTCTTTCTTCGTCTTTTCGGTTAGTTTATCCGGTCCGTTCGAAAACCTAAAAGCCTTGCGGCGTTTTTATACGCGATGGCGGGCAGCCAACTTTCCGGCAGACCCAGGGACTGCACGTACGCCCATTCCTGTTTCGGGCTGCTCCAGGGCGCGTCGCTGCCGAAAAGAATCAGGGAAGGGTCGTGGGAAAGCAGCAGTTCCCTGTGCGCTTTCGGGTTGCTTACGCCCTCCGGCGTGCTGCATGCCGTATCGAAATACACCGCTTTTCCGCAAAGGTACATGCCCACCTCCTCAGGGCAGGCCATGCCGCCCATGTGGGTGGCGATGACCGTAAGGTCGGGCATGGCGTACAGCAGCTGGGAAAGCACCCTGGGCGAAGCCTTCTGAACGCCGGGCTGCACCGGGTCGAACCCCATGTGAAAGCATACGGTCAAACCCAAGGCACAGCAGGTTTCGTAAACCCTGACGGCGTTACGATGCTCGATGTCAAAATCCTGAAAATAAGGGTGAAGCTTGATGCCGGGAAGACCCAGCTCAGCAATGCGGTGCAGTTCGTCCACCGCGTCCTCGGCGTCCGGATGGACGGAGCCGAAGCAGATGAATCTGCCGCGGCTCTCCTGCATCACCTGCGCCGCGAAGTCGTTGACCTTTTTTTGCGAACCCGGGCTGTTGGTAATGTGCAGCACAAGCCCCGCGGCGATACCCTGCTCGTCCATCAGCTGCAATGTGCCGTTGACTGTTCCGTCCCCGACGGGGGGGACGGGGGAGTACCCCGCCACCCTGGATAGCGCCCGTTTCGCAAGCAGGTCGGGATACACGTGCATATGGGCGTCGATGAGCATACGAGCCGCCTTAATCAGAACAGTCCGGCGCCGATGGCCACCAGAACGGCGTCCGCCAGCACCAGCAGGCCGAGGATGACAGCCATCTGGCCGCGCACGGAATCCTCCTGCGCGGTGGCAAGGCGGAAGGCGACCAGCAGGATCAGCGCCTGGCCCACGCCCAGCACAATCAGAGAGGGCAGAGGCGTGCTGCCGAACATTTCGATGGACAGTTCAGCGGGAAGGGCGGTGTAGCCCAGGATGTTGATGACCAGGGCCACGATAAACAGAATAAGGGCGGTAAGGCGGGCGGTACTTTCTTTCATTGCGGTCCTCCGTTGAATGGATTGAAGCAAAGGGATGCGTCTTAAAAAAACGCGAATTCCGTCACTATACCTGTTTGAGATTGCG
>JBMNTW010000033.1:0-12308 GCA_050945935.1 Christensenellales bacterium | reverse complement strand
AGGGGCATCATTATCCGCCCCCTGCTCCTTGCTTCCAAGGCGGAGATTCTGAATTACGTTTCAGTAAACAGCCTTCCCTTCGTGCAGGACGAGACCAACGCCAACAGGGAGCATTCCCGCAACCGCCTGCGCTCGCTGGACGGGGAACTGAAACATATCAACCCTTCGTACGCGCAGAACGTGTGCCGTGCCGCCGCATTGATTGCCGAGGATGACGATGCCCTGTGCGCCATCGCCAAAGAGCAACTAGAAAAGGCAAAAGACGGCGAAGGCATCCGGTGTGAAAGTATTGCCGGATTGCACCGGGCGATCAACGGGCGTGTGCTGCGCATGTACGCCGCGTCCCAAGGGCTGCGGACGGACCTTTCGCTGCGCCATGTGGACGCGCTGCGTTCCCTCCTGACGGTTCCCACGAGCGCTTCCGTCGATTTGCCCGGCGGGTTCATTGCCCGGGTGGATTACGGTGTGCTGACCATCGAGCGGTCAAACAGAGACCTCAAAACCCCGGACTACTGCCTGCCCCTCGCCCTCGAGGGGGAAACGGTTACGCCTTTGGGCATTTTAACCGCTTCCATCATCCCTCGCCCGATGGTTTTGAAGGCAGAATCGCCCTTTTCTTGCTTCGTCGCTCCCGAAAGCGTGCAGTCCGCCGTGGTGCGGCCCCGAAAGCCGGGGGACGTGATTCACCCTTTGGGCGCGCCGGGCAAAAAGAAGCTGAAAGAGTTTTATATCGATAAAAAAATCCGGCGCGAGCACCGGCTCCTGCCCGTTGTCGCCATCGGAAACGAGGTCCTTTGGGCTGTTGGCGCGGGAATCAGTGAAACGGCAGCGGTAAACGGGCAGGATACCGTGCTGTGGCTTCGGTTTGTGCCATATGACGCATGATACTGTTTAATATTTAGTATAGATGGAGGAAATATCCGTGCACGACGACATTCAAAGTATTCTTATCAGCAAGGAAGAAATCAGCGCCAAGGTCAAAGAACTGGCGGACAGGATCACCAAAGACTACGAAGACAGCGACTCTCTGGTGGTCGTCTGCATTTTGAAGGGCGCTTCCGTATTTTTTGCCGACCTCATCCGCAAGATAAACCGTCAGGTTCAGATCGACTTCATGTCGATTTCCAGCTACGGCAACTCCCGTTCCTCTTCCGGTGTTGTTCAAATTCGGAAGGATTTGGACATCAACATCTTCGGAAAGGACGTTCTGATTGTCGAAGACATTATGGATTCCGGCCAGACCCTTGCCTACCTGTGTGAAATGCTTTCCGCCAGGGACCCTTCCAGCCTGAAGATCTGCGCCCTGCTCGACAAGCCCGAGCGCCGCATTGCGGACATTCAGCCCGATTACTGCGGATTTGAAATCCCGGACGAGTTCGTCGTGGGATATGGCCTGGATTATGCCGAAAAGTACCGCAACCTCGAATATATCGGCGTGCTTAAGCCGGAGCTTTACACAGACTGACACCCCGTCAGTCTGCTTGCTAAAGCGGCGCTGATTGAAAACGCCTAAAAAAGCCGCCGGCTTTTCAAGCCGCCGCTTTTGTTTTGCGCTTACGGCTTTCTTTGGGCAGAACTAAAGCAAACACACCTTCAGGCGCACCCCGTTTCCACCGCTCAGTTTTACCTTTTTTTTGCGGACAGGTGGAAACGTTTACCATCGTCTGGCGGATGCGCGAATGCGGTCACAAAAGCTGTGGCAAAACGCTGTTAGCTGTCACTTTACCCGTCTGGTTTGACAGCTTGTGCCGTTATTCTATGATTTGGTGCCGCTGCTCTTGTGCTGAAGGTGCTTATGATGATAAAATGTGAAACGTTGTATACCCAAGGAGGATTCACATATTTTGAAAAAACGCAACATACGGACAATCGTCATCTACCTTCTGATGATTGCCGCCATCGTATTCATGGCTTCCCGCTTCGGGATGGGCGTTGCCAACGCCGTCGACCAGCTTTCCTATGAGGAGTTCCTCAAGGAAGTCAAGGACGGTCACGTTGCCGGCGTCGTGCTGACGGGAACCGAGTTGTCCGGCATTTATACCGGCTCCACTCTGACCATGGACAATCTGCCCGGCAGACGCGAGTTCACGGCATACGTGCCTTCCTACGAGATTCTGAAGCAGGATCTTGCCGCCATCGTCGCAGAGTCCACCGGCAAGCCCGCGACGGACATTTCCGCCCTTGACTACGGCTTCCAGCTGGATTACCGTGAGCCTTCGGAGTTCAGCTTCTGGACGCTGGTTCCCTATCTGATTCTCATCGGCGCCACCGCATTCTTGTGGTACGTGATGATGCAGCAGCAGGGCGGCGGAAAGAGCATCAACGCTTTTGGCAAATCCAAAGCGCGCATGGTCACCAGCGACACCAACAAGATCACCTTTAAGGACGTTGCCGGTGCGGACGAAGAAAAAGAAGAGCTCGCCGAAATTGTCGAGTTTTTAAAGAACCCCAGAAGGTTCACGGACATGGGTGCCCGCGTTCCCAAGGGCGTTCTGCTGATGGGCCCTCCCGGAACGGGTAAGACGCTGCTCGCCAAGGCCGTTGCCGGCGAGGCCGGCGCGCCCTTCTACTCCATTTCCGGTTCGGACTTTGTGGAAATGTTCGTCGGCGTGGGCGCGTCCCGCGTGCGCGATTTGTTCAACACCGCGAAGAAGTCTTCCCCCGCCATCATCTTTATCGACGAAATCGACGCTGTGGGCCGTCACCGCGGCGCAGGTTTGGGCGGCGGGCACGACGAGCGCGAGCAGACGCTGAACCAGCTTCTGGTGGAGATGGACGGTTTTGACCCTCACGCTGGCATCATCGTCATTGCCGCCACCAACCGTCCGGACATTCTGGACCCCGCTCTGCTCCGCCCCGGCCGGTTTGACAGGCAGATCACCGTCGGCGCTCCGGACGTGAAGGGCCGTGAGGAGATTCTTCGCATCCACGCCCGTCAGAAGCCCTTGGGCTACGACGTGGACCTGAAGGTGCTCGCCAAGCGCACCGCCGGCTTCACCGGCGCGGACCTTGAGAACATGCTCAACGAAGCCGCCATTCTGGCCGCGCGCAAGAAGCTGCGCGTCATCGGCATGGAGGAAGTCGAAGAAGCCATCACCCGCGTCATCGCTGGCCCTGAGAAGCGCAGCCGCGTCATTTCCAACGAGGATAAGCGCATCACCGCCTACCACGAGACCGGTCACGCCATTGTGGCAAGGCTTCTGCCCAACTGCGACCCCGTGCACGAGATTTCCATCATCCAGCGCGGCCGCGCTGCGGGCTACACCATGACTCTGCCCGAGAAGGAAACCCAGCACATGTCCCGCGCCAAGCTGAAGGATACCATCGCCATGCTGCTTTCCGGCCGCGTCGCCGAAAAGCTGTTCATCGGGGACATCAGCACCGGTGCGTACAACGACCTCCAGCGCGCCACCGACATCGCCCGCAAAATGGTCACCGAGTACGGCATGAGCGAGCGTCTTGGTCCCGTCTTCCTGGGCGGCGACCAGGAAGTGTTCATCGGCAAGGACTTCGGTCACGCCAAGAATTACAGCGAAGAGGTCGCCTCTTTGATTGACGAGGAGATTCGCGCCATCGTTGAGGAAGCGTACGCCAAAGTCGAGCAGATGCTCACCGAAAACGCCGAAGCGGTGCATCGCGTTGCCAATGCGCTCATCGAGCGCGAAAAGCTGGACGGCGAGCAGTTCGACCTGCTGATGAAGGGTGAACCCCTGCCGGAAACCCCCGCCACAGCCCTGGAAAAGGAGCTCAACGGCACCGACAAGGCCGAGCTTGCCGCTCCGAAAGGCGCGGGCGACACAGGCTCTGACGCTCCCAACGCAGAAAAAGACGGCAACTCAACTGAACCGAAGGCATAAAAAGGCCACGATTACAAATACCGCGCTCTTCCCACCGGAAGGGTGCGGTTTTTTTCGTTTTCTATGCGACTATGGACGCTGAGCGACAAAACAGCGAAACGGGAGCAACCCTGTCTGCCGCAAGTCAAGCGAATAGGCTGATGAACGCGTTTCCACCTGTACTTCTGCACGGACAGGCAGACCCGTGCCCCTTCCCTTGAGAAGCGCGGATATCTCTTACTTGTATAAAAAGAAGGCGGACGGCTATGCGCACCGTCCGCCCCATGGGGGGTTGAACCTATGCAGATTCAAACTTTTTGACTTACTTTACGGCTGCGACGACCCTGTCGGCAATTTTTCTGCCGCTCAGGCCGTGGGCGTCGATCAGCTCGAAGTACGGGCCGTTTTCGGCTGCGCCCTCGGGGATGCCGAAACGATTCAGCTTCGCGGTCACGCCTTCGCCGGCCATCAGCTCGGCGACGATGGAGCCCAGTCCGCCCTCGGTGATGTGTTCTTCCACGGTGAACACGTACTCGCTCGCTTTGCATGCGGCAAGGATGGTCTCTTTGTCGATGGGCTTCAGGGTGGGAACGTTCACAACGCCCGCCTCAATGCCCTTTTCCGCCAGAATTTCCGCCGCGGCCAGAGCCTGCGCGGTCATCATGCCGGTGGCGATGAGGGTGATTTTGCCGGGCTTGCGCAGCACGTACGCCTTGCCGATTTCGAAGCTCTCGCCGGCGGGATAGGGGTTATCCTCCACCGCGGCGCGGGGCATGCGGATGTACACAGGGCCGTTGTAGGCAACGGACTGGCGCAGCGCCATGTCCACCTCGTAGGGGTCGCCGGGGTTGATGATGACGAGGTTCGGCACCGCGCGAAGGACGGCAATGTCCTCCACAGCCTGGTGGGAACTGCCCAGCGTGGCCTGCTGCAAACCGGAGGAAGAGCCGGCGATGACGACGTTCGCCTTGCCGTAGCCCACGTCGTTGCGAATCTGCTCGTAGCAGCGGTAGGTGATGAAGGGCGCGATGGCGGAAATCACCGGCTTAAAGCCCACAGAGGCAAGGCCGACGGCAACGTCAATGCCGTTCTGCTCGCTGATGCCGCATTCTACATAGCGCTCGGGGAAAGTGGTAACAAAGGGGGTCATACCGGAACCGGCGGCGGAGTCGCAAGACATGGCAAGGACCTTTTCGTCCTGCCTGCCCAGCTCCAGCAGGGTTTCACCGAATACCTTGCGTGGATCGCGCTTGCTCATTCCTGCCACCTCTTTCCGTATTCATCGAGTTCGGCAATGGCCCTTTCGGCCTCTTCCTTGCCGGGGTTCCAGTGGTGATATTTCACGTTGCCTTCCGCGAAGGACATGCCCTTGCTCTTGATGGTCTTCGCCACGATGAGGGTGGGCTTGCCTTCCTTGACGGGGCAGTTGGTGAGAGCGTTGTAAAGCTCTGCCACGTCATGACCGTTGACTTCCACAACAGTCCAGCCGAAGGCGCGGTAGCGCTCGCCGATGGGGGTGGGGCAGCAGACTTCCGCGTTGGTTCCGTTGATCTGCAGGCCGTTATTGTCCACGATGGCGACCAGATTGTCCAGTCCCTTGGCGGCGGCAAAGGAAGCGGCTTCCCAGACGGAGCCTTCGCCATGCTCGCCGTCGCCCATCAGAACGTAGGTTTTGAAGCTCTTGCCGGCGAGCTTTGCGCCCAAAGCAAGGCCGCAGCCGATGGGAAGGCCGTGGCCGAGGCTGCCGGTGGAAAAGTCGATGGCGTTGATCTTCTTGGCGTCCGGATGGCCGGGAACGATGGTGCCGAGGGTGTTGTAGGTCTCGTCCAGTACGGACTTTTCGATCACGCCCATCTCCACGAAGGCGCCGTAAAGCGCGAGGCACTTGTGGCCCGCGGAAAGCAGGAAGCGATCCCTGTCCGGATCTTTGGGGTTCTTGGGGTCAAAATTCATCACGGCGAAGTAAAGCGTCGCCATGATGTCCGCGCAGGAAAGCGACGGGCCGGCGTGTCCGTCACCGCGGCGTGCGCAGGTTTCCACGACGTGGCGGCGAATCTTATACGCCCTGTACTCGACGGAATCCTTGAGATGAGCGTCCATGTCAAGCTCCTTCTTCACTTAATTGCACTGCTCAATTTCGTAGATCTTCTGGATCTTGGGGGTGGAGCGGCCGTCCTTGAAGGTGAGGCCCAGCCAGACTTCGGTCAGAGCTTCCATCGTGGCGGGACCGATGACGAGGGCGCCCATGCACATGATGTTTGCATTGTTGGAAAGGATGGAGCGCTGGGTGGAATACAGGTCATGGCAGACGGCGGCGTAAGCGCCCTTGATCTTGTTGGCGGTAATGCACATGCCGATGCCGGTGCCGCAGATCAGAATGCCGCGATCGAACTTCTTCTGTGCAACGGCTTCCGCAACCGCCTGGCCGATGTTGGGATAATCGATGTCTTCGTCGGCTCCAACGCCGAAATCGGTGAACTCATGGCCCAGTTCCGAGAACTTGGAGATGAGCATGTTCTTGAGATCAACGCCGAGCTTGTCGCATCCGATGGCGATTTTCATGGGTGGTCCTCCTTAGTGATCTGTCGGTGGTGGTACTGAGAGTTGCTTAATACCTGTCTATACAACACTATATGTTCATGGCCCCTCCCTGTCAAGCAAAATGTGACGTTCAGGCCCACGCTGTTGCACTCAGGCTCGGTATGCGGTAAATTTAATATACCATATTATGCGCTTCGGAGGCAATCTTCATGGACGAGATCAGACCCGGCCTAGTGGGCCGCAGCATCCTTACCGTTACCGGGGATGACACCGCCAAAGCCATGGGCAGCGGCGAACTGCCGGTATTTGCCACGCCCGCGCTGGTGGCGTTGATGGAAAACGCGGCGGTGAACGCTTTGGCGGATCACCTGCCGGAAGGCGCCACCACGGTGGGCGCGCATATTACCGTGGATCACATCGCCCCCACGCCGGTGGGCATGGCGGTTTCCGCCACGGCAACGCTGGTGGAGACTTCCGGCAACCACTTCACCTTTGACATCACCGCTTCGGACGAGAAAGGCGAGATCGGCCGCGCGTGGCACAGGCGCGTGGCAGTGCAGACGGAGCGGTTCATGAAGAAGGTCTCCGAAAAACAGCAGGGCGAATGAGCCATGCAGCTTTTGGAACGGGCGGACGCTTGTGCCTTTGTGAAATCTGTAATAAAATACAGAGGATGAGCCGACAGGCTACGACAATAAAGTGAGGTTTTTACCAATGAGCGCAGAAGGCAGCGGCATAATCAGGATTTTTGCCGGCTCGACTGGCCGCGGCTTCGCGGTGAAGATGTGTGAGTATCTCGGCGTCCCCCTGGGTGATTCCAAGACCATCCGTTTTTCAGACAACAACATTTTCGTACGCATCAACGAAACCATCCGGGATAAGGACGTGTATCTCGTTCAGCCCATCGGCGAAGACCCGAACAACGAGTTCGTGGAACTGCTGTTCTGGCTGGATGCCTTCAAGCGCGCCAGCGCCAACTCCGTTACCGCCATTATCCCCTTCTTCGGCTATGCCAAGGGTGACAAGAAGGACGAGCCCCGCGTGTCCATCCGCGCCAGAGTGTGCGCGGACTGCATTGAAGTCGCAGGGGCGGACCGCGTGGTCACCATGGACTTGCACAGCCCGCAGGTGCAGGGCTTTTTCCGCAAGCCCGTGGACCATCTTTACGCCCGCAAGCTGCTTTGCGAGTATGTGAAGCGCGCGGGGCTTGTGGACAATGACACCGTCGTTGTCTCGCCGGACGGGGGATTCGCCAAGAACGCCAGGGCTTTTGCGGACGAACTGGGCGTGCCCGTCGCCATAGGCGATAAGATTCGCACCGGTCACGACGAGAACGCGAAGATCATGTCCGTCATCGGTGACGTGGACGGGAAGAACTGCTTTATTGTGGACGATTTTACCATTTCCGGCGGCACGCTGGTGGATGTTGCCAACGCCCTGAAAGCCAAGGGTGCCAAGCGCATTTTCTGCGGTCTTTCCCACATGATGCTCAAGGAGGAAGGGCTGAAAAAGGTTGAAAACAGCCCCATCGAGTTTATCGTGGCGACGGATACCGTCCGCTGCCCCTTCGAAGGCAGGACGGACAAGATCCGCATCATCTCCGCTGCGCCCCTGTTTGCCGAAACGATACGCCGCATCCACGACCGCAGGGGTATCGGGGAACTGGTTTCCAACATTCCCGAAAATGTACTCGCCCAGAGCTTTACCCGCCAGCTGAGCTTTACGGATTGACCGTTTGAACAGCAAAAGAAAAGACCGAAGGAATCCTTCGGTCTTTTTCATTCCGTTGAAAGTGCATCTTTTGAAAATGCCTCGATTGCGAAGGTTGCTGCACGTCAGCCCCTGCCTCAACGCGAAACGCTTAAAGCTTTTTGTACCGCTCGTAGGCGGAGGTGATGAGCGCCCTGTCCTGCGAGTAGGTGACGCGGCGCAAAGCGTCCGCCATGGGGAAGAATCCCCCGTCCTTGAAGCCTTCCGCCTTGTTGGGGGCGCTTTTGCCGCTCGCGGCGCGCATCATGAACCAGGTCACCTCGTTGCAGACCGGCTTCTGCCTGCTGAGGGAATAAAACTCATAGCTGGTCTGCCCGGCGACGCCGATGACCTCAGCAGTTACGCCAGCCTCGGCGTTGACGCGGGAGACGGCAACCTCCTGCGCCAGAAATCCCGGCCGCACCAGACCCTTGGGCAGAACCCACTCGTTTTTTTCGTTCTGGAGCAGCAGCACCGAATCACCGTAAAAAACCACGCCTCCGGCGCATGTGCGAAACAGCATTGGCTCGTTCTCCTTTCGGATGACCTTATGTATGATACCCGGCAACCACTTGCCTCAGGATGGATGCATGTCCTTCAAAATACCTGATTCCATAAGCTCGAAGCGCTTGTCCCGAATCGCCTGAAAGTCCGTCCACGCGTCCTTCTTTTTCGACGGATCCCGTAATAATGCCGCCGGATGATAGGTGGGGATGATCCACACGCCCTTTTTGTTGATGAACGCGCCCCTGTCCCGGGTGATGCGAACATTTTCTGAATACACATACTTCGCAGCCGTTGCCCCCAGGCAGACGATGATCTTCGGGGAAACGAGCAGGAACTGCGCCCGCAGATACGGCAGGCAGCTCATCGCTTCGCTCGCCTCCGGCTCGCGGTTGTTCGGCGGACGGCACTTGACGATGTTCGCAATATACACATCGTCCCGCTTCAGACCGATGGCGGCAATCATCTTGTCCAGCAGCTGGCCGGCAGCGCCCACAAAGGGCCTTCCGGTGGCGTCTTCCTCCCTTCCCGGCCCTTCGCCCACAAACATGATTCCGCTCCTTGGCGAGCCTTCACCCAGCACGGTTTGCGTACGGGTCGCACACAGCCTGCACCGGCTGCAGTTCTTCACCGCGGCGGAAAGCGTTTCCCACGAAAGTTCCAAACCTGCTCCTTACTCGAATGCATATGTGTATTTGCTCATACTATACACCTTCTGACGCAAATTTGGCAATCTTTCTTCGCGGTTCGGCATTTTGGGCCTGTTTGATATTGATTCCCCGTTTTTGCGCATTTATTTCTCCGGTTACGAGCCTTTTTGCGCGGGATTGCAGGTGATTCCGCAGTATTTGGAAAGCGCGCCATCCAGCGCTGAAGGTAAACACAGCGAGCAAGAAACGGCGGCGCAAAGCCTGATGATGCCTTTTGCGGAACTTTTGATCTTCGGCGCAAAATGAAGCAGTATGCAGAAAAAGGCAAAACGGCATCAGCCGTTTCGCCTTTTTCGTTGGATTGAGTGAATTTACTTGACGGTGACCTTGAAGCGGGCGGTGTGCTCGTCGCCGTTCTTGTCGGTATAAACGGCGTAGATGTAGCAGGTGCCCTTCGCCTTGATGCGGACGTATCCGTTGGCGTCCACCGTCGCCACAGAAGTCTTGCTGGAGGACCACTCCAGATTCTTGTGGGCGATCTTTTTGCCGTTGAAGGTGATGCTGTCCGCCTTCACGCGGAAGCGCACGTTCTTCTGGGTGGCCAGCGTGCGGGTGACGGACTTGGTCTTGATGACCAGGCCTTCCTCTTCCGGTTCCTGTGTGCCAATGTCATTCAGCACGAAGAGCTGCTTGTAAATAACCTGCTGGTTATTGCAGTACACCTCAAGCGTGGTGACGCCGGTGGTCAGCGCGGTGATTAAACCGGTGCTGGATACCACCGCAATCTTGGGATCGGTGATCTTATAGCTCATCAGCGGAGCCGTCGGCGGTACGCCGCCCAGCATTTCCTTGGTGACCTGCTGGGTGCTGCCGGGTTTCATCACCGCCAGGTTGTTGGCGTTTTCAACGGATTCAAAAATCACATAGCCGTTCGGCAGGGGATAAATGCCGTAGCCGGTAGAAGGTGCGGGCGGTGCCACGGAACCTGCACCCTTCTTAACGCCGGCGACGATGTCATAGCTGAGCATGGCAGGGGTGAAGGTGACGGTCCTGGGGTTCGCGTCTGCCATGTAGCGGATCATGCCTACGGAACGGCCTACGGGAGCGGAATACGTCCTTCCCAGGTTGGTGAAGGTGGAAAGCGTGCCCAGTTCAGCGGCGGTAATCGCAGCGCCGTTGTTGTCCCTGTCATAGTAGAAGTAGTTGACCTTGCCGCTGTAAGCCATCACGCTACCACTCAGCGCCTGGCCATTGGATTTGGCGATCTCCTTGAAGCTGACTTCGCCTGCACCAGCCACGCCGGTGGTGAGCTGGACTGGTATACTACCCCCCTCTGCGCCATATACAACGAGGTCCACTTCGATCGGCGTGCCGTCCGGATCAAAAGGAACGCTGCTCAGCGTCAGGGTCGCAACGGAACCGTAGGAGCTGGTGGCAATGGTCGCGTTAATCCCGCCGGAAACGGTCCAATTATAACGAAGCTGGCTGGGGGAAATCGAGGTGGTGCCTTTCTTCACCACGGCGGTCAGGGTGACCTTCTCGCCGGTGAAGACGTTGTCATAATTGGTGCTCAGCCGCATGGAAACTTCCACGGTTGCACCAGTAATATCCGCAAGGGTGCCGCTGCCGGAGGAAGATACCGTTACATGATAGCTCCTGATGACAGTGCCGCTGGCGTTGACGACATTAACGGTGGTGCTCCCGTTGGCAATGCCGATGACTCTGGCGTCCGCGTTTCCGTCAACGTTTGCTGTTTCGGTATAGTGCGGACCAACCACCTGCACAATCGAAGCGTTGTAATCGCGCTTAATGGTCTCATTCGCGGCAAGGTCGATGGTAAAGTGGTACCCCGCTCCGCTGGAGACCGGTGCGATGTTGAAATAGTAATTGGATACCGCCGCTGCGCTGACGGGCATCAGACCTGCCAGCACACCGGTGAGCATGACAAGCGCGAGGATGAGTGCTGCGCGTTTTTTCATGGGGAGCTCCTCCTTGTAATATTCCGTACTGAATAAAGTCACATCTTTATTTGTATTATACAGCCAAATATGGCAATTCTCAACAATCAAATAACTTTTTACCAATCGTTCACAGTTTAACTCATTCTTTGCTTACACATGTTTCAACCTTTTTTGCACTTTGGGGAAAATCCGCATACTTCGCGGACTTTCGGCCGTACGCAGGAGCGCTCTTCTTCTCGCAAAATCGCAAAGTATGCGGCTAAACGCTGCATAAATCACCTTTTGCTTCGGGCGCATAGGAATGCAAAACGGTGGCATTTTATTATGCTCCATCGCTGAAAAATGCCAAGGCAGGCATTCATCCGGTTCCAGCGCATGCGCAGTCACAAAAAGGACCGCTATTTTGGCGCATTGCTTCGTTTATTTTTGCAATTTGCGGGAAAAATAGGTATAATACTAACCTGCAGAAGTGTGCGCACATTCCACCGCAAAACCGGGCGAAAAGCGCAAAAAATCTTGCGTCGCCCATCCACATTTTAACCGGACTTCGGCATCCGACCGCCCCGCCGCTGCCGGCAGCGCACGAAGCATTCAATGACACACGAACTATCGGGACCATGTTTAAAGGAGACCGTTTATGAGCAAACCCATTGTGGCCGTTGTCGGCCGCCCAAACGTGGGAAAATCCACGCTGTTCAACAAAATCGCGGGCAGGCGCATCGCCATTGTGGAGGATACCCCCGGCGTCACCCGGGACCGCATCTATGCCGACGCCGAGTGGCTGAACCACCGCTTCACCCTGGTGGACACCGGCGGTATCGAGCCTTTCAGCGAGGACGTCATCCTCGCCCAGATGCGCCGCCAGGCGGAACTCGCCATGGAAACGGCGGACGTCATTCTCTTTGTGTGCGACGCCCGCGAAGGCGTCACCCCGGCGGACCAGGACGTGGCGCAGATGCTTCGCCACACGAACAGGCCGGTGATCCTCGCCGTCAACAAGATCGACCACATCAACCTTGTGGACAACATGTACGACTTTTACGCCCTGGGCATGGGCGAGCCCTTCG
>JBMNTW010000032.1:0-12650 GCA_050945935.1 Christensenellales bacterium | reverse complement strand
AAACCAGGCGGCGCAAAGGTCGTGCATCTCCTTCGGGCAGACGTTGGCGGTGACGGAAATCACGCCCTTGCCGCCCAGCGCGAGGATGGGCAGCACGTGGTCGTCGTTGCCGGAATAGAGGTCAATGTCCGGGCAGAGGCGCGCGATTTCGGTGATCTGCTCGATGTTTGCGGAAGCTTCCTTGATGCCGACGATGTTCTTGATGGCGGCAAGGCGCTTCATCGTCTCGGGCAGAACGTTCACACCGGTGCGGCCGGGCACGTTGTACACAATGATGGGAAGGTCCACCGATTCCGCCACAGCGGCATAGTGCGCCACCAGGCCGTCCGCCGTGCACTTGTTGTAATACGGGGTGACGATGAGCAGGCCGTCCGCGCCCATTTCCTGCGCGCGCTTGGAATCCGCAATGACCTTGGCCGTGTTGTTGCCGCCCGTTCCGACGATGACGGGCACCCGCCCCGCCGCGGTGCGGATTGCGCAGGCAATCGCTTCCTTCTTTTCGGATTCGGTCATGGTGGAAGGCTCGCCCGTGGTGCCCAGCGCAATGATGGCGTCCGTTCCCTCGTTGATTTGCCGGTCGATCAGCTTCTCATAGCAGGCAAGGTTTACGCCGCTGTCGTCAAAGGGCGTTATGATGGCCACGCCCGAGCCGGTGAACAGTGACATCTGGCACCTCCTGGTTGGCTTTTTTGCTTTTTGGCGGTTTACTTCTTAATTTCGCCGCTTTCCCATTTCTGGATCAGCGCTTCGGCAATCTGGACGGTGTTGGTGGCGGCGCCTTTTCGGATGTTATCCGCCACGACCCACATGTTCAGGCCGTTGTCCACCGAGAAGTCCCTGCGGATCCTGCCCACAAAGACCTCGTCCCTGTCCTGGGCGGTGATGGGCATGGGGTATTCCAAATTGGCGGGGTCGTCCTGCACCACCACGCCGGGCTGGGCGGCGAGCTTCGCCTTCACGTCCTCCAGTTCGAAGGGCGTTTTCAGCTCCACGTTGACGGACTCGCTGTGCCCGTGGAACACCGGCACGCGGACGGTGGTTGCCGTGATGCGCAGAGACTGGTCCCCCAGAATCTTCTTGGTTTCGTCGATCATTTTCTGTTCCTCTTTGGTGTAGCCGTTTTCGAGGAACACGTCAATATGCGGCAGGCAGTTGCCAAAAATCGGATACGGGAACTTCTGGGGCGGTTCGCCGCAGATGCCGCCCTTCAGGTCTTCATAACCACGGACACCCGCGCCGGAAACCGCCTGATAGGTGGAATACACGATGCGCTTGATGCCGTAAGCGTCATACAAGGGCTTCAGGGCCACCACCGCCTGGATGGTGGAGCAGTTGGGGTTCGCGATGATGTTCTTGTTTTTATAGTCTGCGATGGCTTCGGGATTAACCTCCGGCACCACCAGCGGAACTTCCGGGTCCATGCGCCAGGCGGCGGAATTGTCGATCACCACGATGCCCTTTGCCGCGGCCACGGGCGCAAAGCGCAAACTGGTGGCGCCGCCGGCGGAAAAGAGGGCAATGTCGATATCCTTGCCGTCGAAGCAGGTATCTGTCAGCTCCTCGACCACGTGGGGCTTGCCCATGAAGTCGATGGTGGTTCCGGCGCTGCGGGCCGAAGCAAAGAGATAGTAGTTGGCCACCGGAAGCTTGCGCTCGGACAGCACTTCCAGGAACTTGCGGCCGACCATTCCGGTCGCGCCTACGACGGCAATGTTATACATGTTCGTGCCTCCCAGTATAAAATAGTAAAATCATCCACGCGGCAGAACCGCGGCATCAAACTCTTAGCCTGCGTACTGTTATTTCATTCACTGAAACACGAGTTGGATACAAGGAAAGGCAGTCTTAGACGGACTGCCCTATACTGCGACTCAATTTTGCGGCCCAAAAGACCGTAATAAGCCGAGCAAGAAGCACTCCGCCAGCGTAAAGCATGGCGACAGTCGCGAAGCTGTTCGCCCCGCGCCCAGGAAATGCGGCACCGCGCAACGCACCCCTTCGGCATTTTGCCCTTTCCTGCGGGGTCCGGGGCTTGCGGCAGCCTCACCCGCAGTACTGATGCAAAAATGCGCCTCTATCTTGCGTCATGGAACGATTTTATCACCGGCCCGCTCGTCCTGTCAATACAGCTATACCCGGGGCGCAAATGCCCGTCATTCGGCAGGAAAAAAATGGGCGCAAATTTTTTTGAATTTGGTACTTTACAAATCCACGCACATGCTCTATAATAACTCTTGCGTTCGGGGCATTAGCTCAGCTGGCTAGAGTGCCACACTGGCAGTGTGGAAGTCAGGAGTTCGAATCTCCTATGCTCCACCAAGCAAAAAGGTCTGGAAAATCCAGACCTTTTTCTATTTCGCTCAAACTATTCTCAAGCCTTGCACGGCGCGTTTTCTGACACGAAAGTTGACAGGCGACTGAACAACTCCGGTCTCCCGCTTTATCCGAATAAAAACACCCGCCAGCCGAAGCTGACGGGCCACACGAAAGGAGACCACAAAGAAAGCCTCCAAGTTATGACATTATTATTTTAATACAGTATATTTTTCAAATAAATTGTGTTTTGTCGTCATGTGTTTCCTCTCTTGAGCCGTACGCTTAAAACGCGCAGAAAAACACCTGCAAGCTTTAGCAAGCCAGTCTTCTGATGATTTTCGCAGCAGGACGTGATTGCCGGCAGGCTTGTGCAAAGAGCCTCTTAAGTGCGATGGGCCTTCGCACAGCCCGTTTCGGTCTTTGCGCGCCGCTTTTCGAGAATATCCATCGCAACCGATCCTTCACAAGTCAACGGCATATCGCTGTCGGCGCAAAAAAGCCGCCTGAACAGGCGGCTTTTTTCATTTGAGAAACGCGCTCTTTCAAGAAAGTCATCCCTATGTTGGACCGCGAACCGGCGTATGATGCTGCGTTACTGCTTTGCGCCGTCAACTCCCACCGCTATCTTAATGGTCGAAACGATCTGCGGCCTGCCCCACTTGCTCGTTTCCTTGTTATAGAGCCAGTACTGGCTGTTGTCTTCAGCGTAAAAGAAGTCCTCCCACCACAGGCAGGGAACGCCGTGCTGCAGGTAATCCATTTGCATGTTGAGGATGCAGTACGCGCCTTTGCTGAGGATGTAGTCCACTTCGCTTTGGACCGCCTTCAGCCAAGCTTCGTCGATTTTAAAGGTTTTGTCATCCACAAAGGGCGTCCAGGTGACGGGCAGGCGGATGACGTTCACACCCTGCTTCAAAAACACGTCGGTCAGCTTTTTTCGGTCCATCTTGAACCGGTCAAGGGCATGGAAGTAATCAACCTTTGCCTTTTGCGACCGGAATGAAGCGTCAATCACCGTGATTGTAGTTTCAAATCTGGCTCCGTTCAGATTTTCGCTTGGTTTGGGCAGCTTGCTTTTGTCAAATTTCAGCGTGTAGCTGAAAAAGCCGTTGTCTTCCGGATCTTTGGGAGTGATGTTGTACGTGCCATTGAGGAAGGTAAGCGCGATGCTCCTGCCGTCCTTTTGAACGATTCTGGAATTCTTCAGCGAGAGCTTGAAGGTTTGATTCGGAACGCAGGTCCAGATGCTTGCGGCAAAGAGGCCCCCAACATAATCCGCGATTTTATCGCCTTTGCTGTAATCGGGCAGCGGAACACTCACTTTAATGACGTTCTTTTGGGCTTCTCTGCTGTCATACGATGCAAATACCTCGTTCCAGAAACACAAGGCGAAGGAAAAGGGCGCGTTTGCGAAGTAGCCCGTCGCAAAGCCCTACGGGCGGCTGATGTCCGCTATGTAAAGGTCTGCGAGATTCACGCCCCAGGTCATTTCCGAAACTGCTTCAGCGGGTGTCTTGATCGTCTCCGCTTTGGCCTGTTTGGCGTTCACCATCAACGGATTAAAGCTGAGGCAAATCGCCAGAGCCAGCATGATGGCTGTCCATTTTCTTTTCATCGCGCACACTCCATGATTTCAGTATTGAACCGCTTGGAACATTTAAAGCAAGGACTGAACAGTTTACTTTTTCGTGCTTGTTGGGATAGATGTTGGTAGATATTATCATTTTGTAACAATGGTGTCAACAATATGTGTAGATGTGGTTCGCAATTATGCAAAAACAGAACCTTATTTCCGAATAATGAATCACAATCGTAAAATCGAGTCCGGTTATGGAACAGGTCCTGTCCAAAACCACCATAGAGACAAACGCTTTTTATGCCGGTAAAGAGAGAATCTTGGTGTTCGTTTCGCAAGAAGAAGTGGAATGGGGGCGCGTGCGTGCGTCCGTGTCCGTGCTGCTGATAGGCAGTTCAGGGGAAACAAGGCTTTAAAAGTTATGTTCCGAAAACATGCCGCGAAACCGGATGCGTCCGCTTTTGACTGCTGCGTGCAGTTGCGATGCCTTCATCTAACACACCAAAGCAAAGCTGACAGGGACCGGCTTTCCACCGGTGGAACGCACAAACTTAACCGGTACGGCATCATTCATTCTTCCTGTCCATCATCCATTATCCAAAGACCTCGCTCCTCGACGGTCTTTTTTTGCGTATTTGGCATATAAAAAATGAAAAAATCTTCCCTTTTCCGCCCGTTATTCACATTACGACACCCCTAACCAACATAACTTGTTGACACAATTATTCCAAAATGATATCATTACCAAATCGATTTACCATGTTAATCCAGAAAAGCAGTCAACCGGGGAGAAGAGAGTATGGCGAGGTATCTTGGCAAGCGGTTTGCGATCTGCATGCTTGCGGTGGTGTTGTCTGTATTTATCAACTTTGTGCTGGTTCGCGTGGCGCCGGGGAACCCCATTGCCATCATGGCGGGGATTGACAACCCGAACCCCGAAATGATCGCCGCGCTCACCGAAAAACACGGCTTAGACCAGCCCATTCTGGTGCAGTTCGGCGTGTATCTGAAAAATCTCATCAAAGGCGATTTCGGGTTTTCCTATCGAAACAATCTGCCCGTTACCCAGCTCGTGGGGGAACGCATCGTGCCCACGCTGCTGTTGAGTTTGACATCGCTGCTTTTAGCCGTCTTTCTTGGCGGTTACATGGGCCTTCGCGCGGCGCGCAGGAAGGATTCGCTGTTCGACAGGTTCTTTTCCAGCCTTTCGTATATGCTGGATGCCATGCCCAGCTTCTGGCTGGCACTGATGCTCATGCTGCTGTTTTCCACCGCGCTCAAACTGCTGCCCACCGCCGGCATGGTGGACGTGCGCGCCAGTTACACCGGTTTTCGCCGGGTGCTGGACATTCTGGTCCACATGGTTCTGCCCGTCAGCTGCATCACGATGCTGACGGCGCCGTCGTACTACCGCATCATGCGCTCCTCGGCCCTTCAGGTGATGAACGAGGACTTCGTCACCCTTTATCGGGCGACGGGCATGCCCGAAAAGGTGATCTTTCGCAAATACGTATTGAAAAACGCCATACTCCCGATGGTCACCATGCTGGGCATGGGTCTTGCTTACAGTCTGGCAGGCGTGGCTTTGGTGGAAATCGTGTATGCCTGGCCAGGGATGGGGCGGCTTTTGCTGGATTCCATCAACAAGCGGGACTATGCGGTGCTCAGCGGCATTTACCTGATGCTGAGCATGGCCATCGCGGTGGTGACGGTGCTGTTAGACGCGCTGTACGCCCTGCTGGACCCGCGCATCCGCCTGGGCGAACGCCGGGTGAAGGGAGGTTGAAGCCATGACGACTCGAGCCATCAGAAAACAGCGCATCAAGAGCGGTTTCCGCCGCGCTTTCGGCATCTCCCCCCTTCGGGTGGGGCTGTTCCTCTTTGCCGTCATCCTGCTCACCGCCCTGTTTGCCCCGGCTCTGGCGCCCTATGACCCGACGGCCCTCGTCGGGGACGTGCTGGCTCCCCCCGGTGCCGCCCATCTGCTGGGAACGGACAATTACGGCAGGGATCTTTTGAGCCGCGTGATCTACGGCGCGCGCACCTCGCTGGTCATCGGCTTCCTTGCTGCGGGCATTTCGGGGGTGGTGGGCATCGTCATCGGCGCGGTGTCGGGCTATTTCGGCGGTAAGGTGGACCAGATCTTTACCTTCATCATCAGCATATTTGACATGACGCCCGTGTTCTTCCTGATCCTCATCGTGGTGGCGCTCTTTGGCGGCAGCATCACCAACGTGGTCATCGTCATAGGGCTTACCACCTGGACCGCCAACGCCCGTTTGATGCGCGCGGAAACCGTTTCTTTGCGGGACCGCATGTTTGTGCAGGCGGCTGAGACCATCGGCGAAGGCAAATGGCGCATCCTTCTGCGCCATGTGATTCCCAACGGCATCTACCCTCTGATTGTCAACACCACGGCGAACATTTCGGCAGCCATCCTGATGGAAGCGAGCCTTTCCTTCATCGGTCTGGGGGACTCCAACATCATCAGCTGGGGCCAGATCGTGAGCGACGGCCGCAGCGCAATCAGTTCGTGCTGGTGGGTCAGCACCTTTGGCGGGCTCGCCATCGTGCTGACCGCCTGGGCGTTCTTCCTGATCGGCGACGGACTGAACCGCTTTTTGACCCCCAAGCTCCAGCAGAAGGGATAACAGCCGTCAGATGGAAAGGGATTGCTAGATTATGGCACTGCTTGAAATCAGGGACTTTAACGTCCGTTACATCATGAAGGACCGGCAGATTCTCGCCTGCGACGGCGTGAACCTGACCGTAGAGGAACAGGACAGCATCGGCATTGTCGGCGAATCGGGTTCTGGAAAGACCACCCTGGCGATGGGCATTCTGGGGCTTCTGCCCAAGTCCATCACCCGGATGGAAGGCGAAATCCTTTTCAAGGACTTGAACCTCGCGGGCATGGACGACCGCGACTACGCGAAAATCCGCTGGAAGGAGCTTTCGGCGGTTTTTCAGAAGTCGATGAGCAGCCTGTCCCCCGTTCATAAAATCAGCCGCCAGATTGCGGATATTTACCGCGTCCACATGCCTAACGCGACGGACGCCCAATGCCGCAAAAAGGCGCTGGAGATTCTTGCCAAGGTCAACCTGCCCCCCAGGGTCATCGACCTGTACCCCCATCAGCTTTCCGGCGGCATGATTCAAAGGGTGTCCATCGCCCTGTGTTTGATGTTCCATCCTTCCCTCATCATTCTGGACGAGGCTACGACGGCTTTGGACGTGGTGACCGAAAGCCAGATCCTGCGCGAAATCGAGCGGCTGCAGGAAACGGAGAAGGTGACCCGTTTGATGATTACCCACAACATGGCGGTGGTGGCATCCAGCTGCAAAAAAGTGGCGGTGATGTACGCCGGCCGCATGATGGAAACGGGCAAGACGGCGGACGTTCTGAAGCGCCCCCAACACCCCTACACCAAAGGGCTTTTAAAGTCCTTCCCCTCCTTCACGGGGGACCGGCAGAGTTTGCGGGGCATTCCCGGTTCGCTGCCGGATTTGAGCGTTCCCATGCCGGGATGCGTCTTCGCCCCGAGATGCCCCCGCGCCTGCGAAACATGCACCTCCCAAAGGCCGGAACTGCTCGAGGTGGAACCCGGCTGGAAGGTCGCGTGTTTTTATCCCGAAAAAGGGGGTGAACACGATGCGCAGTGAACGCAAAAAAGTACTGAAGGTGCAAAACGCCGTCAAGCATTACCGGCAGAAACACCTGACCGCGCCGGACGGCACACGGCTGAAAAACCAGCTCGTCAAAGCGGTGGACGGCGTGAGCTTTGAGCTTGACAGCGGCGAAATTCTGGGCGTCATCGGCGAAAGCGGGTGCGGAAAAAGCACTTTAGGAAGGCTTCTCGTCCGCCTCGAACCGCTGACTGGCGGAGACATTCTCATCAACGGCAGGAGCATCAACAGCGTCAACACCGCGAACAAGGAGGAGCGGCTCGCCTTTCGAAGAACGGTCCAGCTCATCTTCCAGAACCCCTTTGAAAGCGTGGACCCCAGAGAAACGGTGGAGCGCATCCTGATGACGCCCTTGCGATTGCACAGCATCGGCAGCGGGGACGACGAAAGGCGAAAAATCTGCATCGAAGCGCTGGAAACTGCGGGTCTTCGGCCTGCGGAGGATTTTCTTTCCCGTTACCCCTACGAGCTTTCCGGCGGTCAGCTGCAGCGCATCGCCATCATGCGCGCCATGATACTGAACCCTTCCTTCGTGGTGGCGGACGAGCCGATCTCCATGCTGGACGTTTCCATCCGGGCGGACATTTTGAGCCTGCTGGAGGAACAGACCAAGAAAAAACAGGCGTGTATGGTGTTCATCAGCCACGACATTGCCACCACACGCTACATTTCCGATAAGGTCGCGGTGATGTATCTGGGCCGCATTGTGGAGTACGGCAGCACCGACGACGTGATGCACAACCCCATCCACCCTTACACCCGGGCGCTGATTTCCAACTCTGCGTCCATCGACCCGGACGAAAAGCGTCAGGTCATCGAAATCCAGGGCGAGCCCCCCTCCCCCGTCGGCACCGGCCCGGGCTGCTACTTCGCGCCCAGGTGTTACATGCGCACCGAGCGCTGCGAGACCGAGTATCCGCCGATGACGGACTGCGGCAACGGCCACTGTTTCAGCTGTTTTAACCAGCAACCGACCGACGAAAAGGAGCAAAAGCCATGAGCAGGGAAGAAATGCTTGCAAAAATCCCCGATTACGAAGCCTTTTTCACGGTGGACGAACTGAATGCCGCTTTATGGCAGCTGGCGAAGGACCATCCCGATACGGTGGAGGTATTCGAAGCCGGCAAAAGCCGCAAAGGAAGGCCGATGCTGTGCGCCAAAGTGGGTTCCGGCAGCAAAAACGCCCTGTTTTACGGCTGCCCCCACCCCAACGAGCCCATCGGCGCCATGATGTGCCACTATCTGGCGAGGGCGCTTGTTGAGGATGAGGCGTACAGAAAGGAACTGGACTTCACGTTCTACATCATCCCCGTTTCGGACGTGGACGGCACCGTGCTGAACGAAGGCTGGTTCAAAGGCCCCTTCACCATTTACAACTACGCCCGCAACTTCTTCCGCCCGGAGGGCAAGGATCAGGTGGAATGGACCTTCCCCATGGAGCATAAGGGCTATTCCTTCCAAAACCCCCTGCCGGAAACCCGCGCTTTGATGAAGCTCATCGACGAAACGAAACCCGCCTTTATTTATTCACTGCACAACGGCGGGTTCGGCGGCGCGTTCTGGTACATCAGCAAGGACTTCGGGCAGGACGTGTACAAAGAAATGCACTTAGCGGCGGCCAAGGGCGGCGTTCCGCTGGACCTTGGCGAGCCGGAAGTTCCCTTCGCCGAAGTGTTTGCGCCGGCGGTGTATCGCATGTTTTCCGCCGGTGACCTGTACGATTATTATGAAAAGTTCGCGCCCGGCAACCCGGCGGACATGATGTTCGGCGGCGAGTGCAGCGCCGCCTACGCCGGACCGGACTCTACGATTCTGGTAACGGAACTTCCTTATTTTTATGACAAGCGGGTGGACAGTCAAACGCCTCTCAACTACCCCCGAAAGGAAGCCGTGCTTCAAAAGATCGACTTTACCCTTGCCCACGCGGCGCAGCTTGGGAAGTTTTTCGAGGCGATGCAACCTCATTATTCCGCAGACAATCCGTTCCCGGGGCTGATTTCCATGTACCTTCGCATGGCGGGGGGCGAACTGGAAAGCCAGAAGGCCTTCATCGAGCAGGACGAGCGCTTCAACGAACCCTGCAAGGAGTGCGAGGCGTTTTCAAACATCCTGATGACGCGGTTCTATCAGCTTTTGAACTGGGGGTTGATGGTGCGAAGCTGCGAGTTTGAGCTTTCGAAAAACCACGACCCCGCCATCGAAAAAATCCTTGAAGAAACCGAAGCCATTTTAAAAAAGGAAGCGGAAGAGCTTGAACAGGCCCTTGATTACCGGGTCATTCCCATCCGGCAGCTCGTGGGCATTCAGCTTTCCTGTGGCTTATCCGTTCTGGAACGCCTGAGCAAAAGCATTTGAGCTATCTGCGCTCTTAGCGCTGAAAGCATATGGGACTACAAATCACCGAAGGAGGAGAAATGATGAAAAAGACAGTGAGCGTTTTGCTGACCTGCCTGCTGCTAATTGGGCTTCTCGCGGGATGCGGCTCCACGGCAGACACCAAAACCCCCGGCAACGCGAGCACGGAACCCGTGAAGGGCGGCACGCTGATTGCCGTCGTCCCCAACGACCCGGCAACCCTCAACCCCTGCCTGGCGCAGGACGAGGCGGCGGGGATTCTCATCTACCAGCTGTTCAACAACCTCGTGATGATGGATGCGGACTATAACATCATTCCCGACCTTGCGGACAGCTGGGAGTATAACGAGGATTACACCGAGCTGACCTTCCACCTGCACGAGGGCGTCAAGTGGCACGACGGTGAGGACTTCACGGCGGACGATGTGGTGTTCACCATGAACACCATCAAGGAACAGATGGGCACCCTTTCCATGAACCTTGCCAACGTGACCAGCATTGAAGCGATCGACAAGAACACCGTCGTCTTCAAGAGCGCCGTTCCGGACGTGACGCTGCTTTACAACCTGGCGTGGTTCGGCGCGTCCATCATCCCGAAGCACATCTACGAGGGCACCGACTGGACCACCAACCCCGCCAATCAGGCGCCCGTTGGAACGGGTCCCTTCAAGTTCGTCAGCTATCAGACCGGCGTTTCCATTGAACTCGCCGCCAACGAGGACTACTTCCGCGACGGCCCGTATTTAGACAAGATCATCTTCCAGATCATCCCCGACAAAGAGACCGAATACCAGATGTGGAAGAACGGCGAAGTGGACCTGATGTACAACGCCATCCCCGGCACCGACTTCAACCTGTACGACAACGACCCCAACTACGCATCCCGTTTCAACCTGCTTTGCAACCGCAACTACTTCACCTTCAACTTCGCCAAGGAAGACAATCCCTTCCTGGACGTGCGGCTTCGCAAGGCGCTCAACCTCGCTCTGAACAGGGAGCAGATTTTGAACGTGGGCCTGAAGGGCAACGGCGCGCTTTCCGAGTACTACATCTCGCCGATGTATGACTGGGCGCTCAACGAGAACGCCAAAATCCCCGCAAGGAACGTGGAAGAAGCCAAGCGATTGCTTGAAGAAGCGGGCTACACCCCCGACGCCAACGGCTATTATCTGACCTTCAGCGTCGTGGTGTTCAGCTTTGATGACGTGCTGACCGTCGCCCAGGCGAACCTGAAGGAAGCGGGCATCAATATGCAGATCGAGATGATCGAAATGAACGCCTGGATTGACAAGGTGCTTATCAGCGGCACGTACGACGTGACCTTCCTCGGCGGCGACCAGGGGCCGGACATCAGCTCCATCGGCAACCGCATCGGCGCCTTCGGGGCGGTCAACGCGGGCAGGTACAACAACGACACCGTGAACGAACTGCTCGCCCAGGGCACCCAGACGGACGACAAGGCCGAGCGCGCAAGGATTTACAGGGAAATCCAGAGAATCATGGCGGAAGACCTTCCCATGGTCATCACCAACGAAATGGGCATGAAGTATGCCGTTTCCAGTAAAATCCACGGCGTGCCCATGATTGACGACACCGCCAGGGGCAAGGTCGGGAAGATGAGCTACGCCCTCGTCTGGATGGAGCCGTAATCCATCAAATTTCCCGGGAAAAACCGATACCCCGCAGAAAAATCTGCGGGGTATCGCCTTAAGGAGATTCAACCATGGCAAACAACGTTTCACTGCCCTTTGCCGTTTCCCGTCCCGTCATCGGCGGAATATCCCAGGCGGTGCTGACGGCACAGGACGATCCGGCAAAGCCCCTGCTTTTGATCGTTCACGGTGGTCCTGGGGAACCGGTGACCCCTTTTTGTGAAGTCCTCTCCCCCCTGATGGAGCGGTTTGTGGTGTGCCTTTGGGAGCAGCGCGGGGCGGGAATGTCCTACTCCAAATCGCTCAACCCAAAGGACCTTTGCGTTACGCAGTATGTGGCGGACACCATCGAGGTTTCCAGGTTTCTTCTTTCGCAGTTCAAACGGGAAAAGCTCGTGCTGATGGGCTTTTCCTGGGGTACGCTTTTAGGCATTCTTGCCGCTTCGCATTCTCCGGAGCTGTACTCTGCGTATGTGGGCGTCGGGCAGATCTTTGACCAGCGGGCGAGCGAAAAGGAAGCCTTCGAAACCGCTCTTTTGCGCGCAAAGGAAGCAGGGGACACAAAGTCCGTGGAAATCATGGAGTCCCTGGGTCCGCCCCCCTATGAAGGGCCGCAGGCCATGAAAAAGATGCTCAAGGAGCGCACGATACTGCGCAAATACAGCGGACACAAAAAGCAGGTCAAGCTGACCGAGTTCTTAAAAACGGTCTTTTCCTGCCCGTACTATACCTTTTCAGATAAGGTCAACTACTTCCGCGGCATGAGGCTGGGTGCGGCGCTATTCCCCGAAGTGCTGGCGTGCACGCCGGTAGACGTATCCAAAGTGGACGTGCCCGTCTGCGTCATTCAGGGCGAGCACGACATGCAGACCATGCCGAATCAGGCAAAGCGTCTTATTGACCTTCTTGACACACCGAAAAAGCAGTTCATTCTTTTTGAGAACGCAGGTCATTCACCCGTTGAGGAGGACCCGGAAGGTTTCGCGAAAGTCATCGACTCCATCGAAGGCATTTACGAGCCGTGGGTGAAGGATTAGGTTTTATCCTGTATAAAGCACACTATA
>JBMNTW010000031.1:0-12791 GCA_050945935.1 Christensenellales bacterium | reverse complement strand
ATCTTCACGATGCTCTCGTTCACCATATGCGCCTTCGAGCCCACGTCCTGCAGGATGCCGGCGGTCTGACGGGTCATCTGAATGCCCTTGCTGATGCTCTGAACAGAAGCTTCGATGAGTTCCGCCGTCTTCTTGGCGGCTTCGGCGGACTTTGCCGCCAGGGCGCGGACCTCATCCGCCACAACGGCGAAGCCCTTGCCTGCGCTGCCGGCACGGGCGGCTTCGATGGCGGCGTTCAGGGCGAGGATGTTGGTCTGGAAGGCGATGTCCTCGATGGCCTTGGTGATGTTGCTGATCTGGTCGGAAGCGGTGCCGATGCTTTCCATGGCTTCGGTGAGTTCGACCATGTGCTGGTTGCCGTTGTTGACGCCTTCCACAGCCTGCTCCACATACCGGGTGGCGGTGGTGACGTTGGCGGAATTGTCTTCAGCCTGGGTTGCGATTCTGCCGATGGACTCGTTCAGTTCCTCGATGGAGGAAGCCTGTTCCGTGGAGCCCGTTGCCAGCGCTTCTGCGCCGCTGGCCATCTGATAAGCGCCGGTGCTGACCTGCTCGGCGGCCATTTGGATGGTCTGCATGGTGGCGTTCAGATTGCGGATGGTATCCTCAAACGCGTTCTTGAGCAGGGCGAAATCGCCGGGGTACTCCAGATCCATGCGAATCTGCAGATCGCCTTTGGAAAGCTTCGCCAGCTTGTCGATGAGGTCGCTCAAAATGGCGTTCTGCATCGCGTTGGTCTTGTGTATCAGCGCCGCCATCTGGCCCAGTTCGTCGCGGCTTTCATAGGTGACTTCCGCCTGCATTTTGCCTTCGGACATTTCCTTATACGCATGCATGATGCGCTTCACGGGGGTCAGGATGGACCTGCGGATGGCAATCACCACGAAAGCGGCAATCAGGATGGATATGACCACAGAACCCATGAGAAGCGAAATTGCAAGGAGCTTGGCATTGTCCGCGTCGACTTTCTGCTGCGCGGCGTGCTCCTGCGAAACTTTTGAAAAGGTGTTCAGGATTTCCGTGGCTTCTTCAAAGGGCGGCAGATAGCTGTTCAAAAACAGCTTGTATGCCTGCTTCTTGTTGGTTTCCGTCGGGTTCTGAAGCAGTTCGGTGATCTGCCTTCTGACGGATCCGGACTGTGTCAAAAGATCGCGAAGCAGGTCGATTTTATCGTTGCGGGAGGAGTCTCTCTGGTTGGCGGCGTATTCTTCCAGCGCCGCAAGAGCCTGTTCACCGTCTTCGGACGCGCTTTCCAGAAGAATGCGGGCCATGCTCTCGTTCTCTTCCAGAATCGCGCGCGCGATATACCGCTGGGCGGACACGATGTTCCTGCGGATGGTCCAGATGTTGTTGCTGTGGGGCACCGTGTACTGGCTGTAAAGATCAACCTGATTTCCAATTGTGCTGATGCCGATGATGGACAGCGCGGAGGACAGGACCATCAGTGCGAGCAGGATTCCGAAGCCCACGTATAACTTGTTGCTGACGGACAGGTTCTTCATGCGTTCACTTCTCCTTTGGTGATGGATAATTCCAGTTGAAAGGGCGAATCGGTCATCCGTCCGGAACCCGCTGCCCCTTATCAAACCCAGATCGGAAACGGCATCTCTCAGTCTCTCTGTGCCAGATTTACGGCCTGTGCTTTTTCAAAACTAGTCCTTGCGGTAAACGGCGGGCATCACATAGCGATACTGCGTCTTTTCGCGGTTCAGCCCTTCAGAATGCCCGATGAACAGGAACCCGCCGGGCTCGGTGATCTCGTACAATCGCTCCACAAGGCGCTCTTTGGTCTCGGTGTCGAAATAAATCATGACATTCCTGCAGAAAATCACATGCATTTTCTTGCGGAAGGGGAAGGGCTCCATCAAGTTGAGGCGCCTGAAAATCACCTCGTTGCGGATTTCGTCCGAAAGCACATAGTTACCGGCGCCGTCATCCGAAAAGTACCGCTTTTTCCAGTCAAGGGGCACGTCCGTAAGCTTGTCTGCGGAGTAAACGCCGGTTTTCGCAGCGTCCAGTACTTTCTGGGAGATGTCCGTCGCCAGAATCTTCGTGTCCATCCCGTGCCTTTTGGGGCCGAGATAATCCGCCATGAGCATCGCCAGGGTGTAGGGCTCCTCGCCGGAAGAACAGGCGGCGCTCCAGATGCGAAGGTCTTTATAGCGCATGTTGTCTACCAGATAGGGCAGAACCGTATCCCTGAAGTAGTGAAAATGCGCCGGCTCCCTCATGAAGAAGGTGTGGTTGGTGGTGATCCTGTTCAGCATCTCCGAAGCCGCCTGACCGGTCTTGTCCGCCTTCACGTACTCAAGGTAGTCCGAAAGGCTGCGGAAATCCTTGCCCGTCAGCAGACTGCGAAGCCTTCCTTCCACCAGGGTCTTTTTTTCCTTTTTGAAGTTGATGCCGTAATGGGCTCTCACATAGTCGGCAAACTGCTTGAAATCCTGTTCGGTTACTTGAAACATCGCTCTTCCTTTGTGCGTTATAAGCGCTTTGTGATCGGACGGGTGAACGCAAACGCGCGTTACGGCGGCTGCGCACTGTGTGTATAATTATGCCTTTTCAAAAGAGTGTTCTGCCTGTTGCAGCCACACAGTACCCACTGATTTATATCGTTATTTTTTCGGCTCACAAAAGGCGCAAACACGCAAAACCTGAAAAAAAGTTCGTTTTTGCAGTATGATAGATGTTGCCTGACAATCTTAAAAATGGCTGTGTTCTGGGATATTCTTTATAATCCGCTGTATTGAAAAAAGTTTTTGCCAAGTTAACTTCGGACAAAAAAGAACCGGGGTTTTATCCCGGTTCTTTGCGCTTATGAAGGGAGGCTGCTACTTGCTTCCGTTTTTGCGGGCGAACAGCATGCCGATGAGCATGATAATGACGAAGAGAATCAGGTAGTACACCACCGCCATCTTGTGGCTGACCACCGCGGCAATCATCATAAACACGCAGCCGATGATCGCGAGGGTGTTGACGCCGTAGCGGGCGAAGGGCTTCATGTCCCTTTCCTTCTTCATCGTCATGATGAAAATCGGAATATAAGCCGCGTACAGCGTGATGATGGGCAGCTCGGACGAGTCAAAGCTGAAGGGGCCGAACCAGGCATCGGTCAGGTTCGCGCCGTAGAAGTACATCAGCCAGAAACCGGTGAGCACCAGCCCCATGATGGAGGAGTTGCTGGGCATGTTCGTGGCGGCGTCCACCTGACGGAACATATCCGGCTTGGGACCGGTTCCGCGGGCAGCCAGAGAATACAAACCGCGGGTGCAGCCAAGCATAAGTCCGTTCAGGGTGCCCAGGCAGGACACGACGATCAGCACGCGGACGACGACGGCGCCGGCATTGCCGAACAGGGCGGAGAACGCGGGGGTAGTGCCTTCATTCAAAACAACGTCGCGTTCCACGGCGCCAAACAGGCCGACGTTATACAGGATATACACGGAAATAACGATCAGCGCGCCGCCGATAAGGGCCTTGGGAAGGTTCTTCTTGCCGTCCACCAGCTCGGAGTTGATGCTTGTGGCGATAATCCAGCCTTCGTAGGCAAAAGCCGTGGCGCAGATGGAGGTAAACAGCGCGCTTCCTGCCGAGAAGGTCTCGGAAGAAAGAACGGGGGCAGAGAAGTTCTGCACCACCAGGCCGTTGGCAAGGCCAACCACCGTTCCAAGCACGCCCACGACGATCAGCGGAATCAGCTTGATTATCGTGGTGCTGACCTGGAACTTGCCCGCCAGCTTGGGAGAGAGGGCGTTCAGGCCATAGCTTGCGCTCATGAAGAAGGCAGCGATGGCAAGGCATCCTCCGCCGGTAATGTCCATTCCGAACAGTTCGCAGAAATACCGGGCGGAAACCCATGCGAGGACGGAGGTCAGCGACGGGTAATAGATGGTCGTCATAAACCAGCCGATCAAATACCCGTACTTGGAACCGACGGCGACCTCTGCATAGTCCACGATGCCGTTAACCCGCTCGTACTTCGAGGCGAGATTGGCAAACGCCAACGAGCACACAATCATAATCAGACCGCCGATCACCCATGCCAGCACAGAAATCGGCAGACTGCCTTCGGAAACAGCCAGCACCTTTTGCGCCTTGAAGAAGATGCCGGAGCCGATGATGATGCCGACGACCATCGATATGGCCGTGGGCAAGCCATATTTGCGCTTGAGTTCGTTCTGCATAATTCGCGATTCTCACTTTCATAGAATGGACTTAAAAGACTGATGAAGGCATCTATAAAGAGACAATACTATATGCAGTTTGCCGATGTCAACAGCAAATCATTCAAAATGAATAATAATCCAGGAAAAATGATGTATGTTGGGAAAATTTTGCATTTTGCATCCACATCGACCTGCATCTCTGCTATAATGATACAAAACCAACGAACGCGGGAGAATAGATGGATCAAAAAACACCTTCAAACGGGCAGGCCGTCACGGAAGCTGAAAAAATCATCGACACGCCCCCGCCCGCCCATGAGGACGCGGATTACCAGCGCCGCCGGCAGGTGGTGAGCGTCATCTCGATTATCGTGCTGATTGCTTTTTTAATCGGGACGTATTTCGTGGTCGGCAAGCCGCTGCTCGCCACCGTGGAAAACCCGGAGCATTTCCGCGCATGGGTGAGCAGCCACGGGATTTTGGGGTACCTCGCCATGATCGGCATCATGGCGCTGCAGGTGATCTTCGCCATCATTCCCGGCGAACCCATGGAAGTGGGCGCGGGGTATGCCTTCGGCGCCTGGGGCGGCATGGTACTTTGCCTGCTGGGCGCTTTCCTGGGGCAGCTCATCATCTTCTTTTTTGTGCGAAAGTACGGGGTGCGGCTTGTGGAAGCCTTCGTATCGCGGGAGAAGATGCAGTCCGTCAAGTTTTTGAACGACAACAGAAAGCTTGAACTTTTGACCTTTGTGCTGTTTTTAATCCCCGGCACCCCGAAGGACGTTCTTTCCTACGTGGCGGGGCTTTTACCCATCAATATGTGGCGTTTTCTGATTCTCACCACCATCGCGCGGATTCCTTCCGTCATCACGTCCACCGTTGTGGGCAGCGCGCTGGGTGACGGGAAGACGAAAACGGCGATTATCGTGTTTGTGGTCACCGCCATCGTGTCCGCACTGGGCGTGCTGGCGTACAGGATTTATTCCAAAAACAAGAGCGCGGAATCGAGCAAAAAGCAATCAGGTGAGGAGGCAGAGCAGAAATGAAGAAGAACGGCGACCGATTCGTAAGAATCTATAAACAGGGCGCTTTTCGTACCTTTGAGATTTTTGTGGACAGGGAAACCGGCGTGAACTATCTTTTCACGTATTACGGCAACGCCGCGGGCTTCACCCCGCTTCTGGACAAAAACGGTTATGTGGTGGTCACCGACCCGTCTGAAATCGAGACTGTTTAGCTGAAACCGTTTTTTTCGGCATGAAAGAGACCCGCACCATGCAAAGGCGCGGGTCTTTTCTCTGCTGCTGAATGAGCATCGATGGAAGGAGCAAGTCCGGCAGAGCTACATTTCCTCATCCCGTTCCCGATAACCCGCAGACGGGTTGATGTAGCTTGCGGGTATCCAGCCGATGCGGTATGTCGACCCGTCGGTATACATGATTTCACGTTTGGTGCCTTTCTCCGTAAGCACGATAACGACGGTGCCGTCCTTCACGCTGCCCACCTTTTCAGAAGCGGGGGAGCTGGTCTTTCGAAGGTTCACCCGGCTGCCCTTTGTCTGGGTTTTGATGCGCGCCGCATAGCGCACGGCTTTTTCTCTGATTTCTGTGGGAAGGATGTTCCTGTTCGGGTGGTCGGCAATCGCCCAGCAGTCGTTCCAGCGCAGGATGTCCTCCGCCAGCATCCAGCAGCGTCCGCCGTCCGCCCAGTCCGTGCCCCAGCTGTTCTGCACCCTAAAAAGTTCCCCGTCGTACCCCCACACGCTCATGGCGTGGCCGCCGTACTCGTTAACGGTGCAGCGAAAAAGCCCGTTCTCATCCGTTTCAAAGCTGGTGATGGGCGCGCTGAACACCACCCGCATGCCCGAAAAAAGGGCGGATTTGATCTCTATGGCGCTGTTCAGCAGGGCGTAATGCCGTATTTTGTAGTTCTTCGCCTGTTCCAGCAGGCGGGATTCGTTCTTTTTCACATAGTTTTGAACGTCCTCCACCTCCAGAGGCTTTTCGCCACTCCAGGGCACGTTGCCTTCCTTCAGCATGGTCTTCAGCGCCAGACGCAGATACCAGCCCGGTCCCTGATAGTCCGTTTCCTGCCGCCTGCCGTAGACCCAGTTCGGGTCAAAGTCCGGTCCGTTGCACGCCTTGCTCGCATAACAGCACGCCTGGGCGACACAGTTGCCCACCTTGCCCTGATTGATCACCGGAGGCATCTTCTGCATGTGCTTTTTCGGCAGGTCCGGTTTTGCCAGCGCCGCAAGGCGGAAGTCCCTCGGGTCCGGAGGGGACTGCAGCGCACCTGTGGTGAAGATTCTCATGGCTGTCTCTCCTTCCTGTGGTGCGAATGCCTGCGCCGGGCGTTGCGCCTCACTGCGCCGGTCATCGCCCTTTCAGAATATGCGGTGAACGGGGAAGGGGACTTCATATTGTGAATCTTCCGGCAGGCGAAGACGTGTAGCATGCCATAGTACGCATCAAAGAAGTGCCTTTCAATAAGAAGAGCCGCCGGAGATCCGGCGGCTTTTGGTGTTCCTATAGCCAGTGCGATACATACCTCACACGAATGCGCGTTTTTGCGCTCCCGTCAGCTTTTGCCCGTTCTGCACTCCTCGCAGAAACCGAAAACCTCAAGATTATGACCGAGCACGCGGAAGTTCTGCTCGTCCAGTTCGGGAATGAACTCGAGCATGGGGCAGTTGTGCATGCCGATCATCTTGTTGCAGCCGATGCACACGGCGTAATGCTTGTGCTTGTTGCGGTTCAGTTCGTAGACGGCGGTGTCGCTGTTCATCACGGTGGTTTTCAGGGCGACGTTCTTCTCGACGAAAAGCTCCAGAATCCGGTAAACGGTGGAAAGCCAGGCCTTTTCGCCGTTTTCTTCCAGCTGGGAGCAGATTTCCGCAGCGCTCATGGGCCGTTTCACCTGTTCGAGCACGGCGAGCACGCCTTCCCGCTGCCGGGTCCTTTTCACGCCTTCGGGCCAGGGGGTTTGCGCTTGGTTCATTTCCTTCACCTTCATTTGATGGGTCTCATCGTCGGTTGTTTTGCGGTTTGCCCTCATTTTTGCCTGGCGCGAAGGCTTTGGGCAGCCTTTTTGCCGATCAGCATAAGGACGAGCACCGCGACGGATACCAGAGCGGTGAACCCGCCCGGGGCAACGTTCAAATAGTAGGACAGCACCAGCCCCAGCATGATGTCGATCACGCTGAACGCGATGGAGAAAATCAGCGTCAGCTTGAAGCCCTTGCCCAGCTGCAGCGCGGTGGCGACGGGCAGGGTAATCATGGAGCTGAGTACCAGCACGCCCACAATCCGGATGGAAACGGAAATGGCGGACGCCACGAGGATGGAAAACACATAGTTAATCAGCCGGACCCTGACGCCGGCGATTTTCGCCGCCTCTTCGTCATAGGCGATGTACACCATCTGGTGATACAGGAAAATGACCGCCAGAACGGATATGGCGCTCAAAAGAAAAACCAGCAGCGTGTCCAGCTTCGTCACCGTCAGGATGCTGCCGAACATGAAGGAATCGGCGTTGGCGTGCAGCTTGCCGGAGCTGATGATGGTGATGGCCACACCTACGCTCAAAGCGAGGATGATGTTCAAAATGAGCTCCGCCTGCTTTTTGAAGTAATTGCGCAAAAACTCAATCAGTGCGCCGCAGATGGAAGTGAAGGCAAAAGCGCCGATGATGGGGTTCTGACCGGTGGCAAGGCCGATGGTGATGCCCGCCAACGAAGCGTGGGCGAGGGTGTCCCCTATCATCGACTGCCTGCGCAGCACCAGAAAAATCCCGATGCACGGGCAAAGGATGGAAATCAACGCCGAAGCCAGCAGGGCGTTTTGCATAAAGGCGAAGTTCAGCATGGTTACTTGGCTCCTTTGGCGTTCAAAAACTCGTCGGCGTATTTTTCGGGCGAGCAAAGGTGGCCCCTGCCGCCTTTCAGGTGGTAAATCTGGGTGGAGTTGGCAATAGCCGCCTCCAGATTGTGCTCCACCGAGAGTATGGTGATGCCGTTTTCGCGGTTGAGTTCGCGCAAACAGGCGTAAATCTCGCGCTGGCTGTGCACATCCACACCGGTGGAGGGTTCGTCCAGCACCAGAAGGTCCGGACTGCCCATCAACGCCCGGGCAATCATGATTTTCTGGCTCTGACCGCCGGAAAGGGCACCCATCAGGGAGTTTTTATACTCCGCCATGCCCACCCGTTCCAGAGAGGTTTGAATCGCGCCCCTGTCCTTGATTTTCAGAAGTTTCCGGTAGGAGTTCATCGCCTCGTACACCGTGATGGGGAAGTGGGCGTTGGAAAAGTCGTTCTTCTGGGGCACATACCCGGTGCGCTTGGCGTTTACGGAAATCTGCCCGCCGGTGGGGGAAAGGAGCTTTAGAATCAGGCGCATCAGCGTGGTTTTGCCGCTGCCGTTGTCCCCCAAAAACGAAATGTATTCCCCGTCCTCAATGCGAAGGTTGATGCCGTTCAGCACAAAGGGCGGCGCTCCAGTATAGGAGAAATACAGGTTCTCAATACTAATCATGGGATTTTCCTTTATTTGGGGTGCCGGAACCCCCTGCTAAATGCGAATCATTTGCACTTGACAGCATTATTTCCGGCAAATATACTGTATTATAAATGCAAATGGGAAGCATTTGCAAGTGGAGGATGACAGTATGGTTAAAAAACTGGTTGCCCTTTTGGTGTGCGCAACTTTGGCCCTGGGCATGACGGCCTGCGGCACACCGGGCAACGAAAAGGATGCGAGTGGCAAAATCCGCGTGATGGTTTCCTTCAACGCCCTGAAGGAGTTTGCCGAAGCGGTGGGCGGAGATAAAGTGACGGTAACAGCCATGATTCCAGACGGCACGGAAGCCCACGATTTTGAACTGAAGGCGCAGGACCTTGCCGCGCTTTCCGAAGCGGATATTTTTGTTTACAACGGCCTGGGCATGGAAAGCTGGGCGGAAAAAGCGGTGGAGGCTGCGGGTAGCGAAAAGCTTATCGTGGTGGTCGCGTCGGAAGGGGCGGAACTCATCGAACGGTCGGAGGACGACAGCAACGACCACGACGGCGAAGAAGAAGGCCATTACGATCCGCACGTCTGGCTGAGCGTCCAAGGCGCGGTTGCCGAGGCGGAAAACATCAAAAACGCACTCGTTCAGGCGGACCCGGAGAACAAAGCGTACTACGAGGCGAACTATGAAGCCTTCGTTTCCCAACTGGAAGCGATTTACGCGGAGTACGCCCCGAAGTTCAACGAACTCAAAAAGAAAAGCTTCGTCACCGGCCACGCGGCGTTCGGCTACCTTTGCCGGGATTTCGGGCTTGAACAGAAGAGCGTGATGGACATTTACGCCGGCGGCGAGCCCAGCGCCCAGCAGCTGGCGAACCTTGTGGAGTACTGCCGGCAAAACGGCGTGACCACCATCTTCGCCGAGGAAATGGCGAGTCCCGCTGTGTCCCAAACGCTGGCGAACGAAGTAGGCGCCAGGGTGCAGACCATTTTCACCATGGAAACCGGCGAGGACGGGCGCTCGTACCTTGAACGCATGGAAGACAACTTAAAAAGGATCTACGAAAGCCTGGCGAACTAGCCGGGCTTTTTCTTTCCGCTTGAAAAGCGCTTCTGGCTTTGGACTGTTGACCGTTTGCCTTCGAAATTATATACTCTATAACAGACTACCTGATAAGGGAGTGAGAACATGGACGGCATACCCCGAAGTCCGGTAAGGGGCTTCAACCCACGGCAAAAGGCATATACCGGTTTGACGGCATTGTCAAACGGGCGGTCGTCCATTGCGCTTTCCTGCGGATGAACGGTTTGCCCGCTGTTGTGTTTGCCGTCTGAAAAGGCGGCTTTTTTGCTGCCATGGGATGCTTTTTGCAGGGGAATCCTAACTAAGAAAGGAATGATTCCGTTGAACCATGGCATCCGCAACGCAAGCAGGAAACTTCAGAAAAACAGAAACGATTCGGAGCAGAAGCTCCGCGCCTTCGCTTTTTTGCAGACGGAAGAGCTGTTCCAGGAACTTTCCACCTCTCCGAAAGGGCTGAACGGCGGGGAGGCGGAAGAAAGGCTCCACGCATTTGGCAGAAACGCCATTACCGTGGGCAACAGAAACACATTGCTGCACCGTCTGCGGGAAGCGGTACTCAACCCCTTCAACGCGATACTGCTCGTGGTCGCGGCGGTAACGTTTTTTACCGACGTCGTCGCGTCCATCAAACCCGATTATCTGACGGTGAGCATCATCATCGCGCTGGTGCTGATTTCCAGCACGGTGGCGTTCGTGCAAAGCCAGCGCTCCAACAAGGCGGCCGAAAAACTCTCTCAGATGATTTCCAACACCGCGAGCGTCTACCGGGACGGCAAACTGGTGGAACTGCCCATGGACGAACTGGTTCCAGGGGACGTGGTGCGCCTGTCCGCCGGCGATATGCTGCCTGCGGATGTGCGCTTTCTTTCCACGAAGGACACGTTCGTCGCCCAATCCGCGCTGACCGGCGAGTCCAATCCGGTGGAGAAGTTCAGCGTCATCCGCAATCAGAGCGACGACGCGCTGACCGACTTGGCGCACATTGGCTTCATGGGCTCCAACGTGGTCAGCGGCAGCGCCACGGCGGTGGTGCTTTTGACAGGGAACGACACCTACTTCGGTTCCATGGCAAAGACGCTTTCCGGCGACAGGGCAAAAACCAGCTTCGAACGGGGCGTATCCTCTGTCAGCAGGCTGCTGGTGCGCATGATGCTGGTGATGGTGCCCGTGGTGTTTCTCATCAACGGCTTTGCGAAGGGGAACTGGGCTTCCGCGCTGCTGTTTTCCATCAGCATCGCCGTGGGGCTCACGCCGGAGATGCTGCCCGTCATTATGACCTCCACGCTGGCGAAGGGCGCGGTATCCATGTCCAAACACAAGGTCATCGTCCGCACGCTGGGCGCGATTCAGACCTTCGGCGAGATGGACGTGCTCTGCACCGATAAAACCGGCACCCTCACTGAAGACAAGGTGGTGCTGGAAAAGTACATGAACATCCACGGCGAGGACGACCAGAGGGTGCTTCGCCACGCGTACCTGAACAGCAGCTTCCAGACGGGGCTGAAAAACCTCATCGACCTCGCCATCATCGAACGGGCGAAAAAATACAGCCTGAACAGCCTGCTGGACAACTACACGCTGGTGGACGAGATTCCCTTTGACTTTTCCCGCCGCAGGATGAGCGTGGTGCTGAGCGATAGGAACGGCAAGCGCCAGCTCATCACCAAAGGCGCGGTGGAGGAGATGCTTTCCGTCTGCTCCTTTGTGGAACTGAACGGGGAAGTCGTTCCCATGGATGACGAAGCAAAAACCTATGCCCGCAAAACCTACGAAAGGCACAACGCCGACGGCCTTCGCATGATTGCCGTCGCCCAGAAGAACGAAGTGCCGGGCAGCGGTGACTTCACCGTCGCCCACGAGAGGGACATGGTGCTCATCGGCTTCGTGGGCTTTCTGGACCCGCCCAAGGAAAGCGCCAGAGCAGCCATTACCGCGCTTCGGGAACACGGCGTGCGCTCCGTGGTACTGACGGGGGACAGCGAGGGCGTGGCCGCGAAAGTCTGCCGCAAGGTGGGGGTGAACACGAACCTCATCCTCACAGGGCGGGAACTGGAAACGATGGACGACGAAGCGCTCCGGGAAGCCGTTAAAACCTGCGACCTGTTCGCCAAGCTCTCCCCGTCGCAAAAGGAGCGGGTGGTGAAGGCGTTTCAGTCCAACGGCCACACCGTGGGCTACATGGGAGACGGCATCAACGACGCGCCGCCCATGCGGCAGGCGGATGTGGGCATTTCCGTGGACAGTGCTGTGGACATCGCCAAGGAAACGGCAGATATCATCCTTCTGAAAAAGGACCTGATGGTGCTGGAAGAAGGCGTCATCGAAGGAAGAAGGACGTTCGGCAACATCGTCAAGTACATCAAAATGGCGGCGAGCGGAAACTTCGGGAACATGATTTCCGTCATTCTGGCGAGCATCCTGCTGCCTTTTCTGCCCATGCTGCCCGTTCAGATACTGGTGCAGAACCTGCTTTGCGACTTTTCGCAGATGGGCATCCCGTTTGACAGTGTGGACTCCGAATACGTGAAAAAGCCCAGAAAGTGGGATACGGGCTCCATCAAAACCTTCATGGGCTTTATGGGGCCGCTCAGCTCGGTGTTTGACGTGCTGTGCTTCGCCGTGATGTGGTGGGTCGTAGGGGCGAACCGGCCGGAAGTCGCGCCGCTGTTCCAGAGTGGATGGTTCGTGTACGGAACGGTTTCCCAGGTGCTGGTCATCCACATGATTCGCACAGGAAAAGTCCCCTTTGTGCAAAGCAGACCGTCAGCGCCGCTGCTTCTGTCCACCTTTGCCGTTGCTCTGGTGGCGGTGTTCGTGGGCTTCAGCAGTCTTTCCGTGGGCATCGACCTTCTGCCCCTGCCCGCGTTTTTTGCGCCCTGGCTGATGCTCATCCTTTTTATGTATTTCACGTTCGCGCAGCTGGTTAAAAAGGTCTATATCCGGCGTTACTCCGAATGGCTGTAACTGCATCATCCCAAAAAGGAAGCGGAAATTCTCCGCTTCCTTTTGCTTTTGCCCTTTTAATAATGCAGCC
>JBMNTW010000030.1:0-12871 GCA_050945935.1 Christensenellales bacterium | reverse complement strand
TGAACCTGTTGCAGCTGTGTACGGGCGAAAAGGTCACCAACGCCTTCCCTGCGGCGGACGGAAAGTACCTCGTCATGTGCACAAAAGGCGGCGTCATTAAGAAGACCGAGCTGTCCAGTTTTGAAAACATCCGAAAAGGCGGCCTGATTGCCGTTAATCTGCGCGAAGACGACGAGCTGATTTCCGTCATCGTGTCCGAAGGCGAAGACGAATTCATCATCGCCACCCGAAATGGCAAGTGCATCCGTTTCTCGGAAAGCGACGTGCGCCCCATGGGCAGAACCGCCACCGGTGTGCGCGCCATTTCGCTGGAAGAAGGCGACGAGGTCGTTTCGCTGGAAAAGGTGACGAAGGGCCAGCAGGTTCTGGCGGTTTCCGAACTGGGCATCGGCAAGCGCACCAGCGAGGAAGAGTATCGCCTGCAGGGGCGCGGCGGCAAGGGCATCGCCGCCATGAACATCACCGAAAAGACCGGCAGGCTCTGCGCCCTGCATGTGGTCAACGGCGATGAGGATGTGATGCTCATCCGCAGTGACGGCACCATCATCCGCCTGCACGTGGCGGAAATCCGCGAAATTTCGCGAAATACCCAGGGCGTCAAGCTCATGCATGTGGACGGAGACGTGAAAGTTGTCGCCGCCTGCATCACCGAGCATGAGGACGATGCTGAAGTCACCAAGGTGGAAAACGAAGTGATTGAAAACGGCGACGGTGTTCAGTCGGACGAGGAAAACTCCGCTTCCGACGCTCCTGTTTCCGAAGAATAGGCAAACCCAAAACGCAAAAGAGGCGGACCGTCATGGTCCGCCTTTTTTGCGCGCTTATTCGCCCTTGCTCTTCAGAAAATCGTTGATGGAATCTACCAGCTCGTTGGCGTCAATGCCGTGCACCTGCGCGGCTTCGCCAATGGACTCGCCATGGGCCATGATGCAGCCCAGGCAATGCATGCCGGCGTTCATCAGAATATCTGCGATATCCTCGTCGACCCTCAAAAGCTCGATGATCTTCATATCCTTGTTAACGACCGTCGCCATCTTTCGTAACCTCCTTATTGATTCTGACTCTATTATTACCCATTAATTCCGAGTTGTCAACTATGGATTCATTGGCAGATACCCGATGTTTCACGTGAAACATATTCGACCCGAAACCATGCATTGTTTCACGTGAAACATTGGAAAACAGTTGACTATTGCCATTGTGAAAGGTAAAGTTAAGGTAATACAGCACAATTCTAGCAAATTCGGAGGAGAAATGGGCAAAATCGTAGCCGTCGCCAACCAGAAAGGCGGCGTTGGAAAGACCACAACGGCAATCAACCTGTCTGCAAGCCTTGCGTTGGCGGGCGTTCCGGTGCTGCTCGTCGATCTGGACCCCCAGGCGAACGCCACCAGTGGGCTGGGGCTGGCGAAGTCACAGGAAACTTCGATTTATGACGTGATGATCAACGAAGTGCCCGTGCGGGAGGTCATTATCCATTCCAACATCCAAAAGCTGGACGTTCTTCCCGGAAACATCGCCCTGGCAGGGGCGGAAGTGGAAATGGTGGGCCTGATGGCCAGGGAACGGGTGCTTAAAACCGCGCTGGATGAAGTCGTGGATGACTACAAGTTCATCATCATCGACTGCCCCCCTTCCCTCGGTCTTCTCACGCTGAACGCACTGACCGCGGCAAACAGCGTTATCGTGCCCATTCAGTGTGAATATTTTGCGCTGGAGGGTCTGAGCCAGCTGATGAATACCGTCACCCAGGTGAAAAAACACCTGAACCCGCAGCTGGAGATTGAAGGCGTGGTGCTCACCATGTATGACGTGCGCACCAAGCTCTCCAACCAGGTGGTAAACGAGGTGAAAAAGTTCTTCAAGGCGAAGGTGTACCGCTCCATCGTGCCCAGAACCATTAAACTGGGCGAAGCGCCGAGCTTCGGCATGCCGGTGGTAACCTACGCGCCCCAAAGTTCCGGCGCACGGGCGTACCAATCCCTGGCGGCAGAGGTTTTGAAGGACAATAAGGGGGTCTAAGCATGGCAAAGCAGGATAAAAAAAGCGGCCTTGGCCGGGGTTTGGACGCGCTTTGGGGTTCCAACACGGAACTCATTGCTGAAGAAGACCAAAACTCGGTGAAAATGATAGAGATTACCCAGATCGACCCGAACCGCGAACAGGCAAGAAAGTACTTTGACGCGGAAGGACTGGAAGATCTCGCCGCTTCCATATCCGCTTCAGGCATTATTCAGCCGTTGATACTGAAAAAGCGGGACGACAGGTACACCATCGTTGCCGGGGAGCGTCGCTGGCGTGCCGCAAGGCTGGCAGGGCTCACGGAAGTGCCGGCAATCGTGCGGGATTACGACGAAAAGCAGCTCGCGGAAGTCTCCCTCATCGAAAACCTGCAGCGGCAGGACCTGAACCCCGTTGAAGAAGCTAGCGGAATTCGCCAACTGATGGAGCAGTACGGCATGACCCAGGAAGAAGTGGCGGAACGCATTGGAAAAAGCCGCCCCGCCGTGGCGAACGCGCTGCGCCTTCTCTCCCTGCCGGACGAGGTGCTGCTCATGATTCGGGACGGCAGACTGTCCGCCGGGCACGGGCGGTGCATCGCCGGCATTAAATCAGCGGAAGAACAGGTGAAAATCGCCCGGCTGGTGGAAGAAAAGGCGCTTTCCGTCCGCCAGACGGAAGAACTGTGCAAGTCCATCGGCGAAAAAGCGGAAAAAAACCAGAAATCTACGCGCCCAAAAACACTTGCGCCGGAACTGTTCGACGTGCAATCCATTCTTCAGAATCATCTTGGAACCAAGGTCAACATTCAGGGCTCGGACGAGCGTGGTAAAATCGTCATCGAATACTACTCCAAAAACCAGTTAGAAAGCCTGTTCGAGTACCTGAGCAAGTAAATAGCACACAAAAAAAGGCCGTTAAGGCCTTTTTTGATTGGGTTCAAGCTACTTTTTCAGGCTTTGCAATTTTTCAAGCACTTCCGATGCTGTGGAAAGGGCAAGCACATCGTCAACGATGCTTCTGCATTCTTCATAGGAAAGCTCGGTAATCAGCTTTCTCGCAGGTAAGATGGAAGACGCGCTCATCGAGAACTCATCCAACCCCATGCCGACAAGAAGCGGAATCAAAACCGGGTCCCCTGCCGCCTCGCCGCACATACCGCAAGGAATATTTGCGTTGTGGGCTGCTGAGATGGCGTTGCTGATCAACTGCAGCACCGCGGGATGATACTGAGAGTAAAGACCCGCAACTTTTTCATTGCCGCGGTCAACGGCCACGGTGTACTGGATCAGGTCATTGGTACCGATAGAGAAGAAATCGCATTCCTTCGCCAGCCTGTCCGCAATCAGCGCCGCAGCGGGAATTTCAATCATGATGCCGATCTGCACGTCAGGGTCATAGGCAACGCCCTCCATCTCTAGCTCGTGCATGCAAGAAAGGACAATCTTTTTTGCGTTGCGCAGCTCATCAAGCGATGAAATCATGGGGAACATGATTTTCAGTTTTCCAAAGGCGCTGGCGCGAAGCAGAGCGCGAATCTGGGTCTTGAACAGGTCCTGCCTGTCCAGCGATATGCGGATGGCACGGTAGCCCAGGAAGGGGTTCTCTTCTTCAGGAAGCGGCAGAGCCGGAAGCTTCTTGTCGCCGCCGATGTCCAGCGTGCGCACGATGACCGGACGGCCGTCCATGGCGGTGACGGCTTCTTTATAGGCAAAGAACTGCTCCTCTTCATCCGGCAAATTGCTTCTGTCCATATAAAGAAACTCTGAACGGAACAGACCGACGCCATCCGCCCCGAGTTCCGCAGCGCGGCGCGCTTCGCCGGGAACGCCGATGTTCGCGGCGATCTCTACTTCGCGTCCATCTTTGGAGATGGATTTGGTAGCTGCAAAACGCTTCAGCGCGGCCTTTTCGGCGGCAAAAGCTTCAATCTTTGTCTGAAGTTCCCGCACATCATCTTCAGAAAGGTTCAGCGAAACCGTACCCGTGCTGCCGTCAATGGCGATGAGGGCGCCCTCCTCGATCTGCTCCATGGCGTTGGTGCAGCCCACAATGGCGGGAATTTCCATCGCCCTTGCCATGATTGCCGTGTGGGACGTTCTTCCCCCAACCTCGGTCACAATGCCGGCAATGTGCGCCTTGTCGATCTTCGCGGTATCCGAAGGCGTAAGGTCATTGGCCACGATGATGCTCATTTCACTCAGGGAGGAAAGGTCACGCAGTTTTACGCCCAGAAGCTCGCACAGCAGCCTGGACTTGATGTCCTTCATATCCGCCGCGCGCTCGCGCATGTAGGCGTCATCCATCGAATCAAACAAATCAATCAGCATGTCCATGCTGGCGGAAACGGCGTGGACGGCGTTGTCTCCCCCTTCGATGGCGGCTATGATGGGCGCGGAAAGTTCTGCATCCTGAAGGATCATCACGTGTGCTTCGAAGATGGCGGCTTCGCTCTCCCCGATTTGGGTGCGGGCGTTTTCCGCGAGAGACTCCGTTTCTACGATGATGTTTTGAAGAGCGCGCTCAAACGCAGCCTTTTCCGCTTCAACGCCCTTGCCCGGACCTTCGGGTATAACGAGCTCCTGCTTGTGATATTTGATGGCGCGGGCAAGGCCAATGCCTGGTGAAACTCCGATCCCTTTTAACATGCCGTCCTCCATATGAGAAAATAAGGAATAATCAGCCGTATTTTAGGAAAATAAGTACAAAAATGTTCAATTCTTGTCGAATCCTGGCAGGGGCAGTCAGTCGTTTACTCGCCGAGTCCGGATTCAACGATGGCGATCATGCCGGCAAGCGCTTCGGTTTCGTCGTCACCGTTGCAGATGATTTCAATCTCGGTGCCGGTCTTTGCGCAGGCGGCGAGCACGCCCAGAATGGACTTGGCGTTGTACTCCTTGCCGTTTACCACGATGTTGATGGCGGACTTGTATTTCAGGGTTTCCTTCACGAAAACGCTGGCAGGCCGGGCGTGCAGACCGGACTTGTTTTTGATGGTAACCGTACCCTTAACCATGATGAATCCTCCGTTTTTATATACCTATTATTATCGCTTCAATGCCCATGTTGCCATTTTAGCTGAAACAGCCGCGCTTTTCAACAAAAACAGACAGGCAATGTGCCGGTGGTATGTAATGTGCTGAGCATCGTTGGGAACACGGCATAATCTTCCTAAATATACCATAACAAGGCATAATATGACCTGTCCCAAACATGAAGTTTAACGGTTTTTGGGAAATCAAGGCTTCCTTTCGTCAGTCGCAGGCAAGGTAAAGAATCGCCCTTGCCATGATGCGCGCGTTCAAAAGCAGTTCGTTGATTTTCACGCGCTCATCCGCTTTGTGCATCCGGTCCTCAGCGTTGGGGAACAGGCAGCCGAAGGAAACGCCCTCTTTGAAGTCTCTGGCGTAGGTGCCGCCGCCGATGGCGATGCAATACCCCTCGTTGCCCGTAACGTCGCTGTAAGCCGCGAGAAGGTTCTTCACAAGAGGCGTTTCCGGGCTGACGTAATGCGGGGGATTGTCCGTCTTCAGGGATGCCGTAAGGTGTTTCACGGTTTTCTGAAGGTCCGAAAGGATCTCCAGCCCCTTGGCGTCGATGGGGTAGCGAATGTCCAATGTCACCTCAAAGCCCTCTTCATTCAGAGAGAACAGGCCCGGGTTGCAGGTCAGTTCGCCGGAAATTTCCTCATTTCTGGCAATACCGGCGGCTTTTCCTCTTGTATCCCCGTGGGGGAGTAGGCGGGAAAGTTCCGTCAGGCTTGTTTTTGCGGCGTCGTCGCCCAGCGGGATCAGGCTAAGAAGCTCAAAGAGCGCGGTGTTGGCGCTGTTGCCCCCGTCGGGGGAAGCTGCGTGGGCGGCTTTGCCGGTAATGTCGATACGGACCGCCCTTTTGCCGCTGTTTTCCGGTTCTTCACATTCCGAACAGGCGATGGAAACGCCCAAACGGGTGGAAACGTTTCTGCAGATGCTCTCGATTTCCGCGCAGGATAGCCCGGCGATGACCGCGTAAGACTTGGGCGCGACGATGTTCGCCCTGTCGCCGCCGCCGGCGCGCAGCACCTTGGGCAGTTTTTCGCTGGAACGGAACTGGCCGGAAAGAATCAGGCGCAGGATGCCCTTTTCGCAGTTCACCAGCGGATAATCCGCGTCCGGCGAGAAGCACATGGTGGGAATTTCGCAGTGCTTGAGGTAATACTCAATGTCCGACGAGCCGCTTTCCTCGTCGCAGCCAAGGATGAGGCGGACCCTCTTGTTCAGCGGAATGTCTGCCTTCTGAATGGCGTGCATGGCAAACAGGGCGGAAACAGCGGGACCTTTATCGTCCTGGGTACCGCGGCCGTAAACATATCCGTCTTTCACTTCACCGCCGTAGGGGTCGACGGTCCAGCCGTCCCCTTCGGGCACAACGTCCAGATGCGCTAAAATGGCCAAAAGTTCCTTCCCCTGGCCGAACTCCGCCCAGCCGAGGTAGTTTTCTCTGTTCTCGGTGGCAAAGCCCAGGGAAGAAGCGCGGTCCAGCGCCAGGGCAAGGGCGTCCGCGCAGGTTTTGCCGAAGGGCATGCCTTCTAGCGCGTCCGAAAACTTGCTGGGTACGCGGATCAGCTCCACAAGGGTGGACACGAGCTGTTCCCGTTCGTTCTCGATAATGGACTCGACGAGTTCAATCTGCTGTTTGGTGGGCATAATCGCTGTTGTATCCTCCAATATTTCTTTTGCTAGTCCCATTATACCGTTTTAAGCCGTTGAAATCACGTTCTTTCTACGGTATAGCCCATTTCTTCCAAAAGAGCGGGGATTCCGTCCGGCCCGACCATGTGGGCAGCGCCCACAACGAAGAACACCTTTTTGCCTGACGCTAGGTACTCTGCGGCAGCCTGCGCTATATTGCGGTTGCGTGCGGCGGTGGAGTACTCGGAATCCCATTCCGATTCGCTTTCGCCCATGACGCGAATCAGATCGTCCAAAGAAGCGTCCCCGGTGTTGACGGGGTTTTGCGCATTGCCGTTGACCAGATAGGAAATCGTTTCCATATCGCCCCTGGCATAGGATTCGTACAGATAGGAGTAGTACTTGGCGCAGTCCTCAAAGCGCTCCGCCAGCAGGGGCAGAAGCGCTGCGGCTTCCTTTTGCGCTTCATCGCTGACCAAAAGCCCAATCTGGAACTCAAGACTCTCCACTTCGAGTATTTCCTTTCCGCTTTCGTGCGCAAGGGAAAGGAAATGGCTGTCTATGCCCTTTTCGGAGTCAAGGCCCGCTTTTTTCAAAGCGGCGCCTTCCAGTATCGTTTGCCAGAACACCGGCCCGAAGGCGTTGTACAGCGGGGAGTAGATGCCTTCTTCCTGCAAAACGGTGGTCATGGCTTCGAAGGTCGCAGCGTCACAGTGGTCGGCGATGGTGGTGCCGTCCGTTAACAGCATGGCGGTGTACATGGATTTCAGCGTGTCCCCGTCCATGTTGTTGGTGTCAAGCTCCACGGCTAAGGCGTCGCATGAATCGTAAGCCTTCATGACGGAATCGCGCAGGGGATAGATGTCGTCCGTCGCTGCGTGAATGGAGCCGAAAAGGTAAAGAACGTTCCCGTCTTTTGACGTTACCTTCCACATGGCGGGACCGGCGCTCTCGTTTTTCGGCGCGCAGGCGGAAAGCAGAAGCAGTACGGAAAGGATCAGTAAAAAAAGTTGATAAGCGCGTTTCATGGTTTTCTCCTCGTTGATGAACATCAAAGGGACTGCGCAAAGAGCATGCAAATCCCTTGCAAGCATCGTACTAAACGGGGGCGGTGACCTGTGTTATTATTGAAAACGCCAAATATCGCCCCGAAGAATCAAACAGGAGCGGGTTGCCCCGCTCCTGTTTTGCATTATTCGAGCACCGCGCGAATCCTGCGGATGCCTGCGGAGCTGGCCTGCTCCTTGGTAATCTTGAAATGCTTGAGTTCGCCGGTGTTCGCAACGTGCGGGCCGGAGCAGATTTCTTTGGAAACGCCGGGAACGGTGTAAACGCGCACGCGCTCGCCGTACCTGCTGGCGAACAGGCCCAGCGCGCCTTCTTCCCTCGCCTCTTCCACGGTCATTTCCCTGCAGTCCACATCCAGCTTGGCTTCGATGGCTTCGTTCACCAAACGCTCAACTTCGGCAATTTCTTCCGGCGTCATCTTGCGCTCGAAGCTGAAGTCAAAGCGCAGGCGCTCGGCGGTGATGTTGCTGCCCTTCTGCTCCACGGTTTCACCCAGCACCTTGCGCAAAGCCGCATGCAGCAGGTGGGTGGCTGTGTGCAGACGGGTGGTTTCTTCGCTGGTGTCCGCCAGGCCGGACTTGAACTTCTGCTCGCTGCCGGCGCGGGAACGCTCCTGATGCTCGGCAAAGGCCTTTTCGAAGCCCTCGGTGTCCACCGTCAGGCCGTGCTCGGCGGCGACTTCCACGGTCATTTCCAGCGGGAAGCCGAAGGTGTCATACAGCCTGAAAGCGGTGGGACCGTCGATCACGGTGCCGTCAAGCTTGGCGGCGATGCCTTCAAACTCCTTCAGGCCCTTTTTCAGCGTGGACTGGAAGCGCTCTTCTTCCTTGTTCAGCTGTTCGATGATGAACTCCCTGCGCTCGGAAAGTTCGGGGTAGTACTTGTGATAGGTTTCGATGACGGCGTCGCACACCTTCCACAGGGAACCTTCGGGAATGCCCAGCTTGAGGCTCCAGCGGATGGCGCGGCGGATCAGCCTGCGCAGCACATAGCCCTGGTCCACGTTGCTGGGAGCGATGCCGTTGGGGTCGCCCATGATGAAGGTGGAGCAACGCATATGGTCGGCGATGATGCGGAACGCCCTGGTGATTTCTTCGGATTCGCCGTACTTCTTGCCGGAAAGCTCGGAAATGGCGGCGAGAATCAGCTCGAACACGTCGGTATCATACACCGAGGGAACGCCCTGCAGCACGGCGATGGTGCGGTCCAGGCCCATGCCTGTGTCCACGTTTTTCTGGGCAAGCGGCTCATAGGTGCCTTCCGCGGTCTTGTTGTACTGCATGAACACGTCGTTCCAGATCTCCAGATACTTGCCGCAGGAGCAGGCGGGAGAGCAGTCCGGACCGCAGGCGGGCTTGCCGGTGTCGATGAACATTTCGGTGTCCGGTCCGCAGGGGCCGGTCTGGCCTGCGGGGCCCCACCAGTTGTTCTTCCTGGGCAGATAGAAGATGTGGCTGGGGTCCACGCCCAGGCGCACCCAGTGGTCGTGGGCTTCAGTGTCCTTCGGGATGCCCTCTTCACCCTCAAAGCATGTGAAGTAAAGAATGTCCTTGTCCAGTCCGAGCCATTCGGGGCTGGTCAAAAATTCCCAGGAATACTCAATGGCTTCCTTCTTGAAGTAATCGCCCAGGGACCAGTTGCCCAGCATTTCAAAGAAGGTGCAGTGGGAAGCATCGCCCACTTCGTCAATGTCGCCGGTGCGGATGCACTTCTGCACGTCCGCCAGGCGGGTGCCCATGGGATGGGGCTGCCCCATCAGATAGGGAACCAGGGGGTGCATGCCCGCGGTGGTGAACAGCACCGTGGGGTCATTGTTGGGAATCAGCGAGGCGGAAGGTATGATCGCGTGGCCCTTGGAGCGGAAGAACTCCAGATACAGCTCCCGCAGCTCGTAGGACTTGATGTTCTTTCTCATCGGTTCGGCTCCTTTTCGACTCAAATTAAAATAACTGTGCTCGTCCCATGGGACGGAAAGCACAGTTCCGCGGTACCACCCAAATTGGCCGTTGCTTTTCAACAAGCGGCCCCCTTGTGCGCCCGGTAACGGCGGGCTGCCGGCTGCGCTCGCGCGGCGGCGTCCCTTCCTGCCAACGCCGGCTTGCAGCAAAGTGCCGGCTCTCTGAAGATGGCGAAAAAAAGGGGTTCTTCGCGGTCATTGCGCATGGATATGATCGTACTTTGTCATTATATGAGATGGCAAAAGGGTTTGTCAATGGGCAAGCGGCGCTCCGAAAAACGGGCGCTCTTCCGCCTTTGAAATGCATGCACGAAATACTTCGGAAGCGTTCCAAACCGGTTCCTTCACAAAAGAAAAAGCGCCGAAGCGGATGCCCCGGCGCTTTTTTATCTTCGCATTACTTGAACTCGTCGTCAAAAAGGTCAAAGTCGTCGTGCTGGACGGGTTTAACAGGCTGCGCGGGCCGTGCGGCGGGGCGTTCCGCTTCCTCAACGGGGCGCTGCACCCTTCGCACAGGCGGTTCGCCGACGGTCACATCGTCCACCCGCGGGCGGACGGGCACTCTGGGCTTTTCCGTCTTGCCCGTAATCTGGCTGATGACCGCTTCTTCCAGGTCTTCTTCGCGAATGCGCCTGGGCTTCACGGTTTCCTGCCGGTGCTTTTCCTGCCGGGCGGCGAGCAGGCGGTCGAGCTCCTCGGCTTCGCGTTCCTGTTCCCTGCGCCTGCGGCTCTGGGCCAGCACATAGACCAGACTGGCGGCAGCGGCGAGCAGCAGAATAATGATGACGAGCAGCAGCCACTTGAGCCAGCCCGCGCCGGACTCGCCGTCATTCTGCGGGGTTTCGGTGGGAGCGGGGGCGGCGATGGTGATGGCGACGGGGGTGGCGGCGGTGGAATAGGAGGTGCCGTTTTCGTCCTTGTACACTGCGGAGAAGGCCACTTCCCTGCTCTCGGTGACCATGACCTTCACGTTCACGGTCTGGGCGCCCTGCTCCACCGTTTCCAGCGTGAGCAGTCTGCCGTCCTTGGCTTCGGTCAGCTCAAAGTCATACAGGGTGATGGGGGAATCATTATCGATTCGGATAGCGAAGGTGACCTCTGCCGGTTCGTTGAATTGGTTCTTGATGGGCTTCGCAATCAGGGTGACGACAATGTCCTCCGGCGAAATGTAGGGCGCAAGTTCCACAGGCTGTGCAGTGACGATGAGCGGCGTGCCGGAGCCTTCGCCGTAGGTCGCCGTGGCGGTGACGGTCAGCGTTCTTGCCTGCTCTACCGGAATGTCCACCGTAATCGTTTTTTCTTCCGCACTGGCCAGGGGGAAGGCGGTGGTCAGGGCGGTGCCCGTTTCGTCGATCAGCGCGACGGACTTAAAGTCCACATTCCCCTCGTTTTTCACCAGTATGGTCACCGGTGTGCCGGCGGCGGCAGGGTCGCCCGCGGTGACTTCCACGGAAAGCCGCGCGTTGGTCAGTGCAATCTGGGCGGGTTCCAGCGTCACAGTCAGGGGAACGCCGGCGCCGTCCGCGGTGATGACGGGGGCGGAAGTGATGTTATCCGTCAGGGTAATCTCTTTGGTCAGGCGCTTGACCTCTCCCACGGAGATGGTGCCGATGGTCACGGGCGAAGGAAGCGCGGGGTCTGTAATGGTAACGTTGCTCAGGTCCACATCGCCGGTGTTTTGCACCGCGTAGGTGATGGTGATCACGTCCCCGGCGGAGCCGCTGTTGGAACTGAGGGTGCGCTCGGCCTTCATGTCCGGCGTGGGCATTTTCTGGGCAATGGGAATCTGGTGTTCCAGATACTGCTGCACGCCGTTTTCGTACCACACGAAGGTGAAGGTGACGTAGCTTCCCACTTCCTCCTGCAGCACGCGGAAATTGGTGATATTGAACACCCTTTTCCTGCCCGCCTCAAAATTGCCCAGGGTTTCGTTGAAGTTTCGGGCAATGAGGGTTACGTCCTCCAGCATGTGGTTCGTTTTGTTGGTCAGCTCGATGTGGATGTTGACCCTGCCCGCTTCCTCCAACGCTTCGGGCGTGACGGTGGTGGCCACTTCCAGGCTGCCCTCTGCGCGGGCGGCCAAAGGAAGCGCCGCAGCGAACATAAGCAGCATAAGCATGGCGAAACGGGTGAATTTACGCATAGCGAACCTCCGGGATAAGCGATGAGTGTTCTTCGGGGTTTTTACGAAACGGCGTAAATCGCGAGCCGCCGAAAAACCCCGGGAAATCGAAGGGGAAACCCCTTCAATGGCTATTTGACTTCATAGGTCCAGCCGTATTTGTCCTCCAGCCGGCCGTACTGGATGCCGGTGAGGGTATCGTACAGTTTCTGGGAAACGGGGCCGATGCCGCCGTCGCCGATGACGAGCTTTTCGTCCTTATACCGCAGTTCTCCCACAGGGGAGATGACCGCGGCGGTGCCGGAGCCGAAGGCTTCCAGCATCCTGCCGGACTTGATGCCGTCCACCACCTCGTCAATCGATATGCGGCGTTCCACGGCGTGTATACCCATGTCTCCGGCGAGCTGCAGCACCGAGCGGCGGGTGATGCCGGCGAGGATGGAGCCCTGCAGCGCGGGGGTGACGAGTTCGTCCTTGAACAGGAAGAACATGTTCATCGCGCCCACTTCCTCCACATATTTGCGCTCCACGCCGTCCAGCCACAGCACCTGGTCGTAGCCCATCTTGTGGGCTTCGTGCCCTGCCAGCATGGAAGCGGCGTAGTTGCCCCCCGCCTTGGTGAAGCCGATGCCGCCGCGCACCGCGCGCACGTATTCCGGTTCCACATAGATCTTCGTGGGCGCGAGCCCCGCGGCGTAATACGCGCCGGACGGGGAAAGGATGATGTTGAACAGCACGTTGTTGGCGGCGCTCACGCCGAGTTTGGCGTCCACGCCGAACATGTTGGGCCGGATGTACAGGGAGGTGCCGGGCGCGGAGGGAATCCACTCCTCATCCAGCTTGACGAGCTCCACCAGACTGTTCAGGGCGTGCTCCACGTCAAGCGTCGGCATGCAGAGCCTGGCGGCGGAGATGTTCATGCGCTCGAAATTGTCCCTCGGGCGGAACAAAAGCGTTCTGCCGTCCTCGGTTTTGTACGCCTTCATGCCCTCGAACACTTCCTGCCCGTAATGCAGAACGGTGGCGGCAGGGTCCAGGGGAATCGGACCGTAG
>JBMNTW010000029.1:0-12913 GCA_050945935.1 Christensenellales bacterium | reverse complement strand
GAAACCTTTGACTACCTCATCGACAACGCGCTCCCTGGAACGTGGAGAGCATGAACGAAACCTATCCCAACTCCGGTATCTACCGCTTCGAAACCAACCGCGGCGCCACGCTGACCAAGTTCCGTGACGACGCAGCCGGCAACCAGGCCGCCGAGTTCATGCGCCAGTTCGCCGTGCAGAGCGGCGCGGAAATCCGCGTGAATTCCAAAGTTACCTCTCTGGTGGTGGAAGGTAGCGCCGTCAAGGGCGTTACCGTGGAAGATGCGGAAAAGACCTACACCGTCTACGCCAGGAAGGTCATCCTTGCCACCGGCGGCTTCGGCTACAACCCCGAACTGCTGAAGGAGTTCGACCCCGATTCCGCCACCAAGTGGCCCTTCCTGTCCGCAGGTTCCACGGGCGACGGCATCGAAATGACCCGCGACCTCGGCGTCACCGTCGTGGGCAACGGCGTCATGGCGTACGAAGCGCTCACCGCGAAGATGGGCTACAAGGGCAACATCGGCAGCCTTGTCTGGGTGCCTGAGCTGATCGTCAACAGGGAAGGCAAGCGCTTTGTGGACGAGACCGGCCAGAGCACGGACATTGCTCTTCGCACCTACCTCCAGACCGACGACATCTCCTTCGGCATCGACGACTCCGAAGGCAACGACCGCATTGAAGATTACGAAGCCGGCGTTGCCCAGGGCCTGATCTACAAGGCAGACACCCTGGAAGACCTTGCCGCTCAGATGGGCGTGGACGCCAAGGCGCTTGTGGAAACGGTGGAGAAGTACAACGCCACCGCCGCCAACGGCACTCCCGACGAGTTCGGCAGCGTGCATTCCATGATGAAGCCCGTGACCACCGCGCCCTACTACGGTGTGCCGCTGCGTGCCTGCATCATCGGCACCATGCCCGGCCTGCTGGTCAGCGAAAACTGCGAAGTGCTGGGCGCGAACAGCCAGCCCATCGAAAACCTTTTCGCTGCCGGCGAGCTGATCTTCGGCAACGTGTTCAACCGCGTGTACCCCGCCACGGGTACTGCCGTTGCCACCGCCATCTACACCGGCAAAATCGCCGGCGAAGCTGTGAACAACCAGCTGGACTAACCTCTGTGATATAGAAAGCGGTCTGCCCGTAAGGGCAGGCCGTTTTTGCCTGGGCAGGGGCATGAGAACCTTTTGCAATTGTCCGTTTTAATGTACAACTCTCCTGATACCATGGGTATCACAGGACACCCCATCACCCAAGCGACTGCAAAGGAGGAAAGGACATGCCCATTTTCGGAGACTGGTTCGATTTCGACGGTGACGGCAGGCTGAACTGCGTGGAACAGGCGGCAGACTTACTCACCTTTGAAAGGCTGCAGGAAATGATGGAGCAGAAAGGGCATACCGAGGACGACTGGTTCAACCCCGTGCTGGACGATGAAATCGACGAGGAGGACGACTGGCTGTAATGCGTCGGTAACCTTGGAATGAAGGGAGGCCGTCCGCTGTGGATGATTTCGGATTCTATGGCAAAGGCCTGACGGGATATATGCATTACATGCTCTCCACCGGTTCGGGCGGCAACAACGGCGGTGGCGGAGGAGGCGGAAACGGCTGCGGCTGCCTGATACTGATTGTGATAGCCGTCGGATTTGTGCTTCTTTGCAGCATACTGGGAAAGTAACGCTCTGAACCCGATAGAGATGTAAAAAAAGAACCCGCTGAAATCAAGGATTTCAGCGGGTTCAAATTTGGAATGAAAGGAAGCTGGGTTAAGTAGTTTTGCGAAACTTCCCTGAATCGTACTCAAAGAATTATCAATTCTTCATTCCATTATCGCAAAACTCTTGTAAAATGATATTAACTGACTATAGCGGGGTGATTGAATGACAGCTTGGAGACCTCAATTTGAACGCTGGCTACATGAAAACAGCAAACTTTCGCAAGGAAGTATAGATCATTATGTTGGGGCTATCAAAAGCATCCTGTCTTGGGTGGGCATGGAGTTCTCCGATATCATATCGTTAGATAAGTTTAAGGAGTTTGAGAAAGTTGCATTAAGTAACAACACGTTTCTGTTGAGGGATTCTACCGCAAACAAAATGTATAGCAGTGCTTTACGCTACCTCAAGAATTTTGTCGATGCTAAGTTCTCGGACGAATCTCGCATTTATCCTGAAGTAATAGAAAACTCCTCTTTGATTGAAGGTGGGAAAAAGCAAATTATTGTAAATGCTTATGAACGGAATCCTTACGCAAGAAAAGCGTGCATAGAACATTACGAGCAAAATGCGTCGTTTGCGGATTTGACTTCTCTAAGGTGTACGGAGAGGATTTTATTGGTGTAATACATGTGCACCACATTAAGCCTTTATGCGAAGTATCTGAAGAGTACATAGTTGACCCTGTTAATGATCTGGTTCCGGTGTGTCCTAACTGTCATGTGGTGATTCACAGCAAGCCCAATGGTGTTTACACCATTGAGGAAGTTAAGAAACGATTAGAACACAACAAAGATTAATCGGTAATTAGCAATGTATGCAAAAGTAAAACCCGCTGTACTTAGAGTTCAGCGGGTTTATGGCGGAGGGAGTGGGATTCGAACCCACGTGCGCTTTCGCGCAAACTGATTTCGAGTCAGCCCCGTTATGACCACTTCGATATCCCTCCATATGCAGTTGTGAACGCCGAAACGGCGCAAAAACGATATGTTTGCCCGTTGCAAGCATTTTTTATTATATCCGCAGGAAGGGCAAAAAGCAAGACTCTTTGCATGGCAAATCCATTCGGCAGTCAGAAGGCGCGGCACATTTCCTTAGCGCCCGATTTTTGCTTTCTCACGCTTGCTCGTTGGAATTTACCGCTGTTTTATGGTAAAATTGACCAAACAAATCAGGAGTATTGCGATGAAATACGACTGGCTGGATGATTACCTGCTGCAAAAGCCCGGCGCAGAGCGGGATTTCAAGGTTGAGTGGCAGTGGCACCGCTATCTGGTGCGGGGGAAGATGTTTGCCGGCGTCTGTACGCCGGGCGCGGAACATCCGCTGCATCGTGGCAGGACCATGGTGAGTCTCAAGTGTGATCCCATGCTGGCGGAGCTGTTCCGCCAGCAGTACCCCGACGTGGTGCCCGGATTCTATTGCGACAAGCGCCACTGGAACTCCGTCTATCTGGACGGGGCTGTGCCGGATGACGTTCTGCGGCAGATGTGCGACATGTCTTACCAGCTCGTTTTCGAAAAGCTCCCCAAGAAAGTGCAAAAAGAAATCCTCGGCAGCTAACCGCCTTTTTTTAACGCTATGACGGAGGAAAAAACGCCATGATGGAGTTGCCCGAAAGCCTAACCATCGCAAAACAGCTCAACCAAACCGTGCGCGGCAGGCGCATTGCCCGTGTGACGGCAAACGCCGCGCCCCATAAGTTCGCGTTTTACTTCGGTGACCCTGCGGATTACCCCGCGCTGCTGAACGGAAAGATCATCGGCGAGAGCACGGGCATCGGCGCGATGGTGGAAATGGAAGTGGAGGACTGCCGCATCGTGCTGGGGGATGGCGCGAACCTGCGCTACTTTGCAGATGCGGCAAAAGCCCCGAAAAAGCACCAGCTGTTCATCGAACTGGAGGACGGCGGCGCGCTTTCCTGCACCATCCAGATGTATGGCAACGTGCTCGCCTTTGAGGACGGGCAGAACGACAACTGGTATTACCTCGTCGCAAAGGAAAAGCCCCAGCCGGTGACCGATGCTTTCGACCGGGCGTATTTCGCCGCCTTACGCGAGAATGGAGCGGACAGGCTCTCTGCCAAAGCATACCTTGCCACCCAGCAGCGCATCCCCGGTCTTGGCAACGGCGTGCTGCAGGATATTCTGTTTCGCGCCCGCATCCACCCCAAGCGCAAGATGGCCACGTTGTCGGAAGAGGAGTACGACGGCCTGTTTACCGCCGTCAAGGAGACCCTTTTGGAAATGACCGGACGAAACGGGAGGGACACCGAAAAAGACCTGTTCGGCAATTCGGGGGGATACAGAACCCTGCTTAGCAGGAACACGGCGGGCGCACCCTGCCCCGTTTGTGGCGAGAGCATCCAAAAAGCGGCTTACATGGGCGGCAGCGTCTACTGGTGTCCCGCGTGCCAGCCCCTTTCGGATTGAGTTGAAGGGAACACGAAAAGCGCCTGTGCCAAGCGGCGCTTTTTGCTTTGCATGGATTTGACAGCGGGCGTTTTCTTTAATAGACTATCCATACCCATGCGCGCAATTTTTCGCACAAATGGTCAATTAAGCAAAAACCACCTAAAACAATAGAAAACAGGAGTGGGGCACGTCATGAAATACGATTTCGTCGTTATCGGGAGCGGTTCGGGCCTGATGGTGCTGGAAGAAGCCGTCAAACAGGGGCTGAACTGCGCCATCGTCGAAAAAGGAAAGTTCGGGGGCACCTGCCTGACCAAGGGCTGCATTCCGTCCAAAATGCTGGTGTACCCCGCCGACCTGATTCGGGAGATTGAGGTTTCCCAAAGGGTGGGCGTGCTCGCGGGGCAGCCGAAAATCGACTGGGCTACCATCACCCGCAGAATGTGGGAGCAGATCGGCAACCACAAAGTCATTGAGGACGAGCTGGACGGCATCCCCAACGTGACGGTATACAAGGGGCTCGGCTCCTTCACCGGACCGAACACCATGGTCATCCGCTACCCCGACGGCAGAGAGGAAGAGATTTACGGCGAAAAATTCGTCATCGCCGCCGGCGCCCGCAGCTTCGTGCCGGACGTTCCAGGCCTTCAGGAAGCGGGATACGTGACATCCGAAACCTTCTTTGGCGAAAAGTTCCCCTATGAAAAGCCCTGGGAAAGCCTCGTCATCGTGGGCAGCGGCGCCATCAGCACGGAGTTTGCGCACATCTTCTCTGCTTTTGGCACGAAGGTGACCATGATTGCGCGTTCCGGCAGCATTTTAAGCAAAGAGGAACCGGAAGTCTCCTCCTTCATTGCGAAGCAGCTCACCCGTTACGGGGTGGACATTCTGACGAACTGCGCCATACGTTCCGTTTCCAAAGAGGGCGGCAGAAAACGCCTTCTGCTGGAGGACCGCGTCACCGGTGAACAGCGCACCGTCGAATGTGAGGAGATTCTCATCGCCTCCGGCGTGCGCTCCAACGGAGACGCCCTTTCGCTGGACAAGGCGGGTGTTGAGACCGACAAAAACGGCTGGATTGTCACCAACGGCTTTTTGGAAACCTCCCAGAAGCACATCTGGGCGATTGGAGACATCAACGGCAAGTACCAGTTCCGCCACAAGGCGAACCACGAGGCGCAGATTCTCGCGAAGAACCTTTTCGGTCAGGAGGAAAAGCGGGAAGCCAGCTACGAAGCCGTGCCCTGGGCAATTTTCACCCATCCTCAGATGGCGCGCGTGGGCAGAACGGAAAAAGAGCTGAAGGAAAGCGGCGTGCCTTACCGGGTCGCCATCAATTACTATTCCGAGGTGGTGGGCGGCATCTCTATGGGTTATGAGGACGACGGGGAGGACAACGGCTTCGTCAAGATGATTGTGGGGGAGGACAGGAAAATCCTTGGCGTGCACATTGTCGGACCCCAGGCAGCGGTGCTGGTGCAGCCCTTTGTGTATCTGATGAACGCCGGATACCAGTGCCGAAAGAAGCTTCAGGATTCGGGGGACGACAAGGAAATCGAAGGCCTGCGGCTCCTTTGCCCCAGAGTGGGAACCTACGCGCCCATCAACGACTCCATGGTGATTCACCCGTCGCTCAACGAGCTGACGGCATGGGTGTTTGAGGATTTTGACAACCAGAAGTAACCCCATACGCAAACGGCAAAAAGCGGCTTTCGGGCCGCTTTTTCGTTTATGCGCTTTTGCCGCCGCACCGCTGTGGAGCGCATATTTGAAGAAGGGGCAGGGAATTCCTAACACAAATGATTGGAAATGGAGCACTGCATGTTCGGGCTTTTTAAGAAAAGGAAGAACAAGGCAAACAACAGCATCAAAGAGGCGGAAGGGGCTTATAAGGAACGGCCTTTGTCCTCCTCTCTTGACAAGAACGTCAAGATGATGGAGGAGCTTTTTCAAGATGTGGACATCCTGCACAGCAGGGAAATCCAGAACAACCACGACAAGCGCCTGCGCTACTGCATTTTTTACTGCGACGGCGTGGTGAACTCCGACGCCATCAACGAAAACCTGATTAAGCCGCTCATCAACTCCCAGGTCACCCCTGCCTTTGGCGAGGACTTCGTGGACACGGTGATCAACCGCATCGTGGAGATCTGCGAAGCCAAGCGCACCGAAAAGGTGCAGGAAATCGTGGAAGGCGTGGTCTACGGAAACACCATACTGTTCATTGACGGGGAACGCGATGCAATCATTCTGGACACCAAAGCCTTCCAGACGCGTTCCGTCGAAGAACCGGACAACGAAAGGGTGCTGCTGGGCCCCAGGGAGGGGTTCACGGAATCGCTGATGGGCAACTTGTCGCTGATTCGGCGCAGGGCGCTGACCTCTGATTTGAAGATGAAGGCTCTGGTTCTGGGCACGCGCACCAGGACCAAGGTTTTCGTGTGCTATATGGACAGCCTGGTGAACAAGGAAGTCCTGAAGTATCTGATGAACAAGCTGACCGCCATTGATATTGACGGCATACTGGACGTGAACTACATCACCGAACTGATCGACGAAGCGCCCTGGTCGCCTTTTCGCACCATCGGCTACACCGAGCGGCCGGACGTGGTGATGGGTAAGCTCCTGGAAGGGCGCATCGCGATTTTTGCGGACGGCACGCCCGTGGTGTTGACAGTGCCGTACTTGTTCATCGAGAACTTTCATAGCGGCGAAGACTATTACATGAACTTTTACTACACCACCTTCTCCCGCATGCTGCGCATCATCGGCTTCTTTTTGACCGTGGCGGTGCCGGGGCTTTACATCAGCGTTGCCGCGTTTCATCAGGAGATGTATCCGCTGCAATTGTTCATCAGCGTCGCCGCGGAGCGTGCCAGCGTTCCGCTGCCCGCCTCGCTGGAGGCGTTCATCATGCTTATTTTGTTCGACATTCTGCGCGAAACCGGTGCGCGGATGCCCACCACCATCGGTCAGGCGCTGAGCATCGTGGGTGCTCTGGTGGTCGGTCAGGCTGCGGTGGAGGCGCGCCTGATTGCGGCGCCCATGATCATCGTTATCGCCCTCACCGGCATCACGGGACTGCTGGTGCCCAAACTCAACTCGCCGGCGGTTTACCTTCGGCTTTCGCTGCTTCTTTTGTCCACCACCTTTGGCTTTTTCGGACTGCTGGTAGGGGCCAGCTGCGTGATCATTCATCTGCTGAATCTCTATTCCTGCGGAGTGCCCCACCTGATGCTCAGCAAAAAACTGCAGTTCCAGAACGTGAAGGATTCCTTCATTCGGGCGCCCTGGTGGCTGATGATCCGCCGCCCGGGATTTGCGGCGAACGGCGTCCGGCAGAGCAGAAAGGGGTCCCCCCGTGGTTAAAAAGTGCATTTGCCTGGTTCTGGTCCTGCTGCTTCTCCCCCTTGCCGGGTGCTGGAATTATCGCGGCCTGGACGAGATCACCATTGTCGCCGGCATTGCGGTGGACAAGGACGCCGAAAGCGGCAAGTACATGCTCAGCTTCGAGTTTGTGGACATCGGCTTCGCCGCGCAGAACGAAGCGCCCGAAAGCAAGATTCTGGAGTCCGAAGGAAAGACCCTTTTTGAAGCGATCCGCATGGCGAAGCGCAAGGTCAGAAACAAGCTGTACTTCGGCCATACCCAAATCATGGTCATCAGCCAGGAGATCGCACGCAAGGAAGACATTGGAAAACTGCTGGACTTCGTCATGCGGGACGGCGAAACCAGGGAAACCATGCTGCTTTGCATTTCTCAGGAGCAGACCGCACTGGATGTTTTCAAGGCTTCGGGACTTGACGAAAACATCCTGTCCATCAAGCTCAACAAAATTCTGGAGACGGACAACGAAATCACCGCTTCCACGCTGGCCGTTGAGGTCTACAACGCCTACGACACCATCAACACCCCCGGCATGGACCTTGCCCTGGCGGCGGTGCACGCTGTTAAAAACGGCGAAGAAAGCATTCTCGAGGCAAACGGCATCGCAGTTTTCAAAGACAGGAAGCTGGTGGGCTACCTCACGCCGGAGGAATCAAGGTATTACCTGTTTTGCATCAACAAAGTCAAGGGCGGCGTGCTCACCTTTTCGTCCACCGGGGAAGGGGAGGACGACGCCTCGCTGGAAATCGCCGAAAGCAGCACCAAACGGTCTGTGGTCGAGGAAAACGGTCAGGTGAAGATGCGCGTTGACGTCAAGGTGATTTGCTTTCTGGACGAGATGTTGAACCTCAACGTGGAGCTTGACTTTGACAAAGTAAAGGAACTGCAGGAACTCGCTGCCGGGCAGCTGAAGAAGGACATCGAAAAACTGATTAAAAAGGTGCAGACGGAGTACGAAGCGGATATTTTCGGTTTCGGCAACGTGATCCACACAACGAACCTGAAGCTTTGGGAGCGTATTAAAAACAGGTGGGACACCATGTATAAAGACGTTCCGGTGGACGTCAAGGTGGAAGTGCGCATCGCCAACACTGCGGCGCTGGGCAGTTCGTGAAAGGAGCGAAAGCGTGGTTACCTTCATTGTCGTGCTGATCTTCGTGCTCGTCATTTTGCTGGACTTTATCCCCAAAAGGAAAGAGTGGGAAAAAAGCGAGTGCGTCGTTTATATCATCCTCCTCGGCATCGGCTTTATGGGGATGATGCTGCACAGCTTCCACATCGAGGTTCCCAGCGTTGCCGGTGGAATCACCAGCATCGTGACCGCTATTTTCCCCAACGCCCAGTGAACGAACCAGAAAGGTTGTTCTGATGAGAAACGAACTTCTGACCCCCAGGCAGATTTTCTGCCTGCTGACCATGTTCCTGTTTGGCAGCGCCGCCATACTGGGAGGGCGCACCGACGTGGCGCAGGATTCCTGGATCGCCATGCTGATGGGCGCCGCGTTTGCGCTGCCCGTGTTTTTGATGTACGGGCGGCTGAACCAGCTGTTTCCCGAAATGGGGTTCTTCAATCTGGTACAGATGCTTCTCGGGAAGGTGGCGGGGAAGGTCGTCATCGCATTGATGACGTGGTACTGCCTGCACCTGTGCGCGACGGTGCTGCGCAACTTCACCGAGTTCGTGGCGGTGTGCGTGATGCCCGAAACGCCCCATATTCCCATCATGCTGATGGTGATACTGATGGTGATCTATCTGGCGCGGAGCGGCGTGGAAACCATGGGCAAGTGGTCGGCGGTAATGCTGCCGGTGCTTTTGACCGTGGTAACCATCATGATACTGCTGTCTGTCAACATGCTGGAAACGACGCGCATCCTGCCAATCGCGGAACACGGCCTGGGAAAGATTGCCGCCAGTTCTTATATGTTCGTCGCCTTTCCGTACTTGGAAAGCGTGGTGTTCATCTGCGCGTTCCAGGGCGCCATCGAAGTCAGAAAACCCTATAAGCCCATGCTCACAGCATTCTTGGTAGCCGTGCTGTTTTTGACCGTGATTGACGTGCGCAACACGATGCTGCTCGGCGCGCACACGCTGGACGCTGTGTACTTTCCGTCCTATATCGCGGTGAAGGTCATCCGGATAGGAGACATCGTCTCGCGCACCGAGGGGTCCCTTTCGATGAACTACGTCATCGGCGGGGTGGCGAAGATTTCCGTCTGCCTCATCGGGGCGACCAAGGGCTTGAAGACCCTGCTGGGGCTTCGGGCGTACAAGCCCATCGTGCTGCCCATGGGCCTGCTTGCGGCAGGGCTTTGCACCACATTGTACGAAAACGTTACCCAGCAGTACGATTTTTTGCAAACGTATCAGATTTACGCCATACCCTTCCAAATCATCATTCCGGTTTTGATCTGGGTGCTTGCCGAATTCAAGGCAAAAAAGCTCAAGGCGCAAAAGAGCGCACAATCCCAGGCGTGAAGCACAGCCCGACGCAGAAAAACCGCCGGTTCCGACGGTTTTTTCATGCGAAGCGGCGAAAAGTCAGAACAGCGAAAGCTGTTCGCCCGAAGTTTTGTCCTCAAAAGCGTCCAGATAGGCGAAAACCTCATCGGGATTGTGCAGGACGCCCCGCTTTTCGCATTCCCGGTGGAACAGTTCCATCAGTTTTTTGCTGTTGGGGCTGGCGCAGGAATAGCTATTTCCGTAGGTGCGGATGTAGCGCTCCTTCAGGCCGGGGAAGTGCTCGTCCAGCTTTGCGTAAAAGTATTCCCGGTCGCCCTCGCGCAAGGTCACGCCCATGCCGAAGCACAAGATACCCTTCACCCCCGCCTCGAAGCAGTAGGAGAGTATGCCAAAGAGGTTTTCCTCCGTGTCGTTGATGAAGGGAAGGACGGGGGAAAGCCAGACCACGGTGGGGATGCCCTCGCGTTGAAGGGTTTTGAGCACCTCGAACCGCCGTTTGGTGGTGCAAACACGGGGTTCCAAAATGCGGCAGAGCCCTTCGTCGAAGGTGGTGAGCGTCATCTGCACCACGCATTTCGCCTTTTGATGCACGCTTTTCAAAAGGTCCAGATCCCGCAGCACCAGGTCGGACTTGGTGAGTACTGCGAACCCGAAACCGTACCTGTCGATCAGTTCCAGGCAGCGGCGGGTCAATCGCTCGGTTTTTTCAATGGGAAGGTAGGGGTCGCACATGGAGCCGGTGCTGATCATGCAGCGGCTGCGCTTTTTCCGCAGCGCCGCTTCTAAAAGCTCCGGCGCGTTGCGCTTGACTTCCACATCCTCAAAATCGTGGGTGATGCGGTAGCACGCGCTGCGGGAATCGCAGTAAATGCAGCCGTGGGTGCATCCACGGTACAGGTTCATGCCGTTTTTGGCGGAAAGAATCCCTTTCACATCTGCGTAGTGCATGGGTTTCTCCTGTTTCGTTGCAATGAGAGTATCGCAGTCTGGTTCGCCGGCGGACGGCGGATTTCCTGCTTTTTGGCAGATGCAAACCGTTATGCTGGTAAATCCTAGAAAATGGCTGTGTTGAAGGGCTTCCGGTCACATGTTATGATTTATATAAATGTGCAAAAGGCACAAATGATACAGGAGGGAAAACCATTGAAAAAGTTCACAGGATTTGTTCTGGTTCTGGCCATGCTGCTTTCCCTGGCGGCATGCGGCAGCACCGCTTCGGCTCCGAAGGCTCTTCCGGCGGCAAGCCCGGACCCCGAGAGCATGTTCGGCGTCGACCTCAACATCAACATCGACACCATTGACGATTACCTCAACCGGGACGATGTGGCCTATCGCGATATGCGCATGCTCTTCGACCCCGCGGACTACGCTGCCATCGGCGGCAATGCGGACCTTTCCATGACGCTGGAAGGCTTCCGCATCGTGCCTTATCCCTATCTTGCTTCTCTTTCCGAACTGCCGGTGAGCGGCGCTTACAACGGCGAGACCCTTTACACCCTCACCTGGAACGCGGACGGCAGCATCGCTTCCGCCACGCCGAATTATGTTGAGTCCTCCGTCATCCTCGAGGAACTCTTCCCGAAGGACAAGGCGATCTTCCTCATCTGCGGCGGCGGCGGCTATGCCGGCATGACCAAGGCGCTGCTGGTGCACCTGGGCTGGGACGCTTCCAAGATCTACAACGTGGGCGGCCTGTGGGGCTACACCGGCAAAAAGGGCGTGGAGCTGATCAAGTACGCCGAGGATGCGGACGGCACGGACATTTACGCCACCTGGCGCGCGGACTATGCCTACATCGACTTCTCGAGGCTGCATAAGGCATGAACGGCATGAAGAAAGCACTCGCGCTCACTCTGGCGCTTCTTACCGTTTTTGCGCTGACGGCCTGCGGTTCCACCGCGGAAAAGGAAGAAGGATTCCCCCAGTTCAACTTTACCCACTACTCCAGCGGCGGCGTGACCGAGGAGTTCACCGCGGTCATCCTGTTTGAGCGGAGCAATTCCACCTTCACCGCCTATCAGGTGGGGTTCACCTCCTGCACCTGCAGGGATACCGCCGTCAACTTCGCTTCCGTGATGTACGTCGAACTGCTGAACACCAAACAGACTGCGGCAGAAGCGGCGATTCGCACCATCTCCTTCGGCAAGAAGGACGGTTACACCGCCGGCTTCTGGGGCGACAGCGACCCCATCCACGGCAAGCCGGAGTACACCAAAGACTATATGGATGAGAACTTCGTTCAGAAGCTGGTGAAAAAGACCAAAGCGGAGTTCGACGCCTGGGAAGGCTACGGCAAGGGCTTGAGCGGCATCGATATGGACGCCCTCACCGGCGCCACCGTTTCCACCAGCAACATCACTTCCGTTTTGAAGTCCCTGTTCGAATACCACGCGAACAAGTACTACAACTGACCGTTTCACGCATAAGAACCCCGTGCGAAACTTCGCACGGGGCCTCTTTTTAGGATGCCTGGACCGGGTCAGGTTTTGCGTCAGTCAGTTTTCGTTTTAAAACTGGCGCAAAGGGTGTCTTCGGGCGAGGTGCCGCCACGGCCGTCAGAGGGTTTCACTTCGATGGATTCCAATCCACAGGACATACCCCTTTCGTTGAACCGACAGGTATCGACGCGACAGCCTATACGTTGGTTTTTCATAGCTCGGTCAGCCTCCGCAAAAGATGATTTGCGCGGGTGCGCAATAGTAGTATGCGCCGTTGCCAAACAGAAAAACCGGAAAAGCTAAGGAAATTCGCTTCAGGCGCAGCGTTTCAGAAAGCCTGTGGAAGAGGACGCGCGGCGGCACGATTTTGCTAAGGAGCGCCGCGCTTTTTTCCTTTTCGCGGAAAGCCAGAGCGCCGCCATCAAGGAAACGCCCAGCGCGATGCCGCCAAGAAACGCCGGAACAAAGAACGTAAACCAAATGCCCCACTGATTCATGCGCTTTCTCCTTCTGTGGTCGAA
>JBMNTW010000028.1:0-13135 GCA_050945935.1 Christensenellales bacterium | reverse complement strand
ATGCCTTTCAAATCCCCGCCGTAAAAGTCGCAGGGGTCGTAGGAAGGCTGCCCCGGCAGCGGCTCAAACAAAACAGGTTCGTTCCAGTCGTAGTGTTTAACAACGGTTCTGCCGAGGTTTTCATGGTGCTCAGCGCGCGCAAGACCGCCGAGCGTACCGCTTCTGTGGAACCGGTCCACAAAAATGTGGTAGGCAACGGTGTTTTTGAACCACTTCGGCGTTTCAAAAGACGGGTCGTAAACGGTAATCTGAAACGGTTCGGGCGGTTCCGCGCCCAAAGCGCCGGATTTGCCGTAGTAAAGAAGGCTTTTGCCGTCGTTCACCACGAACCAGTAGAAAACGAGTCCGGTTTCATCCAATTGAACGGTTGCTTCCCGGCAGGGCCTGCCGGAAAGGGTCAGCCGGTCCATCAACAGCACGCCTTCGCCAGAGGGGTCCTTTGTGCAGAGCAAACAGTCCGCCCCGGCGAACCGTTCGGACAGATACAGGCGCAAACGGACGGATGTGTTTTCGGGCACGGCGCCGCAGGGAAAGCGGCAGTCCGTTCTTCGAGCGTCGTGGAAGGCGTCCGCCGCGGAAAAATACAGGGGCATAGGTGTTCCTTTCGGAAATGTTCAGGGTTCGCGCCGGACGAATCGTCAGGCGCGGCTGCGGATGCCCTTAAAAGGGCAGTTTGTCGAGCTTCCAGATGCGCTCGCTGTATTCTTCTATGGCGCGGTCGCTGGAAAAATACCCGGACCGGGCGGTGTTCATCACCGCCATGCGCCGCCAGCGGCTGGTGTCGCCATAGGCTTCCCGCAGTTTGGCGTGGCATTCGGCGTATGCGGGGAAGTCTTTCAACACAAGGTACGGGTCCGCCTTCGCGCCGTTTTCGCCAAAGAGCAGCACATGGTGCAGATCGTTGAACACGCGGGTGCCCGTCAGGTCCAGCTCGCCGTTGATCAGGTAGTCCATGGCGCGGCGGATGATGGGGTTGCTTTCGTACATCTTGCCTGCGCTGTAGTTCCCGTAGCGGTGCAGTTTTTCCACCTCTTTGGCGGTCAGGCCGAAGATGAAGATGTTCTCGTCTCCCAAATGTTCCTTCATTTCCACGTTCGCGCCGTCCAGCGTGCCAATGGTGATGGCGCCGTTGAGCATGAACTTCATGTTGCCGGTGCCGCTGGCCTCCTTGCCGGCGGTGGAAATCTGCTGGGAAACGTCCGCCGCGGGAATGAGCAGTTCTGCGGCGGAGACATTGTAATTCTCCACAAACACCACGTTCAGCCTTTCCCTCACCCGGGCGGGGGCGGAAGCAATCTTTTGAGACAGCACGTTCGCCAGCTTGATGATCTGCTTCGCCATGGTGTAGTTCGCAGGCGCCTTCGCCGCGAACAGGAAGGTGGTGGGGGTCATGTCAAAGTCAGGGTCGTTCAACAGTCTGTCATAAAGGCTGATGACGTGCAAAAGGTTCATCAGCTGCCTTTTATACTCGTGGGCGCGCTTGGACTGCACGTCAAACACCATGTCCGGATTGACGGCAATGCCCTGTTTTTTCAAAAGCCACGCGGCAAAACGCCGCTTGTTCATCTGCTTGACCTCGGCGAAGCGCTGCAAAAACGCGGCATCCTCCGCCAAAGGCTCAAGGCGGGAAAGGGCCGTCAAGTCCTTCCGGTAATCCGTGCCGATGGCATCGTCCAGCAGCTTGCAGAGGGCGGGGTTGGCGTCCATCAGCCATCTTCTGGGGGTGATGCCGTTGGTGACACTGGTGAACTTCCAGGGCTCCACCAGGAAGAAGGGACGGAACACGTCCTGCTTCAGGATTTCGCCGTGCAGGCGGGAAACGCCGTTCACATGGTCGCTCATGGCGACGCAAAGGTTCGCCATGCGGATTTCGTTGTAGCCGATGATGGCCATGGAGCCGATTTTTTCCCACTGGCCGGGGTAGAACTGCCAGAGTTTTTGGCAGTAATCCTCGTTGATGCCGCGGACGATGGCGTAAATCCTGGGCAGCAGCTCCTTGAAAAGCTGTTCCGGCCACTTTTCCAAAGCTTCGGACATGACCGTGTGGTTGGTGTAACCGAAGACCTTCTTGCAGATGTTGCAGGAAGCCTCCCACTCCATGCCCTCTTCGTCGATCATGATGCGAAGAAGTTCGGGAATGGCGAGGGCGGGGTGGGTGTCGTTGATCTGGATGCAGACCTTGTCCGCAAGGTTGTAAAGCGAGCCGTAGCGCCGCTTGTGCTCGCGCACGATGTACTGAATGGTGGCGCTGGTGAAGAAGTAATGCTGCTTTAAGCGCAGGCTCTTGCCTTCGCGGTGGTTTTCGCAGGGGTACAGCACCTTGCTGATGACTTCGGCAAGCTCCCTGTCCTCCACGGCGCGGATGTAGTCGCCTTTTGAGAAAATGTCCATATCCAGCCGCTTGGGGGAACGGGCGGACCAGAGGCGCAAAGTGCCCACGTTTTGAGTGCCGTAGCCTAAAATGGGCAGGTCGTAGGGCACGGCGTTCACCACCGAGTAGCCGGTGTGGTGGACTTTGAGCGCGCCGTCTACATATTCTTCGTGGATGGAGCCGCCGAAACGCACGGGGAACTCGTCCTCCACCACGCAGGTTTCCCAGGGGTAGCCGCCCATGTCGTCCAGCCAGGTGTCCGGAATTTCCACCTGATGGTTGTCGATGATGCGCTGGCGGAACAGACCGTACTCATAGCGGATGCCGCAGCCCATGGCGGGGTAGTTCAAGGTGGCGAGGGAATCCAGAAAACAGCTGGCAAGCCTTCCCAGTCCGCCGTTGCCCAGGCCGGGGTCGGCTTCGGTGTCTTCAATTTCGTTGATGGAAACGCCAAGCTCCATCAAAGCTTCGGCATATAGGCGCGATTCGCCGAGGGCTAAGAGGTTGTTGCTCATCGCGCGCCCGGGCAGGAACTCGACGGAAAGGTAATAGAGCTTTCTGCCCTCGTGTTCCTCCTCCATCTCTTTGGTTTTGACCCAGCGGGCCATGATCTCCTCTCTGGCGACTAAGGCGCAGGCGAGGTAAATCTGGGCCTTGTTGGCGGTTTTGACGGTCTTTCCGAACTGGTTCAGCAGATGGGTCTTGATGCCGTCGATGATCTGCTGCTTCCGTTCCGCTTGATTCATGATGAAGGCTCCTTTCGGGCGCAAAAGGTCGTTATTTCTCAAATCTTATCATATTAGTACGTTCTTGTCATCCGAAGGGGGACTGCTTTTGCCCTTCATGACCGCCGGAAAAAGGCGGCAACGGCGGAATGCGCGGCAGGGTTGAAACGAAAAAAGCCCCCAAGAGGGGGGGCAATGCCGCAGCCGGCGTTTCAGCCTTCGATGATTTTAATGTAGACCTGCCGCTCCCGCGGTCCGTCAAACTCGCAGAAGAAAATTCCCTGATAACCGCCGATGACGAGCTCGCCGTCCTCGATGATCATTTCCAGCGAGAAGTTGATCAGGCTGGACTTGATGTGCGCCGCGGAATTGCCCTCTTCGTGGAGGTAGTTGTCCTCAAAGGGCACAAGCTTGTTCACAGAGGCGAGAATGTCCTTCATCACGTTCGGGTCTGCGTACTCCGTCATGGTGATGCCCGCGGTGGTGTGGGGGACGTACAGCAAAAGGATGCCCGACGTTACACCGCTTTCTTTCACAACGGCTTTAACCTGATCGGTGATTTCGACCATATCGGTCCTGCCCCGGCTGGAAATCTTCAGTTTCTTCATCATCGTTCGGCACCTCATGTTATAGGATGAGTTTATTCTATTTGGAAAAGTATCTGCTGTCAACAAAACCAACCGCGTTAAATAAGGACCGTATCTGGAGTGGGAGCGATAACGCGCGAATCCCCGCTTCGGTGTTATTCCAAAAGTCTCTTTCAGCCCGGGTGAGTTCCAAAAAGAAAAAGGCCGCCGGACGTTCCGACGGCTTGTGCTTTGCTCCGCGCCGTTCGGGTCAACCCTGCCCCGAAAGGGAACCAGTCGGGGCAGGGGGGCTTAGGCTGCCGCCGAAGGTGTGCGGCGCCGGACCCGACAAAGTGCGCGGGAGGGGAAACGCCCGAACTCAAAGGGCGGCGGCCGGTGTGCTTAGCGTTTTGCGTTGGCGGCCCAGAGGTAAAACGAGGCGACGCTCCCGTATGGAGAGAACCGTTTGCCGAAATCCTCGAACTGTTCCTTGGAGATTTCCCTTAAACCATAGAGTTTACACAGCCCGTTCCTGAGCCCCGCATCATCGTAGGAGAACACGTCGCCCCTGCCAAGGGAAAACAACAGCAGCATGTCGGCAGTCCATCTGCCGACACCCCTCAAAGCCGTCAGCCTATTGCGAAACGCCTCGTCGGAAAGCTCCGCCGCGCCGGACAATCCGCCGGACAGGGCGAAGGCCGCCGCTTCTTTGATGTATCGGGCCTTTCTACTGGATATGCCGAAAGAGCGAAAAGCGTTCTCATCCGCGTTGACCAGTTTTTCGGGGGAGATGCCGTCAAACCCCTCTAAAAGGCGGGTCCAGATGGACTTGTGCGCTTTGGTGGAAATCTGCTGCCCCACAATGGCGTGCACCAGAGCCGAAAACAGGTCGTCCATCAGCTCGTACCTCGGCTTTGGCGTGCGGGCGATGAAGGCGGCCATTGTTTCGTCCGATCGCGAAAGGTGGGCAAGCTCCTTTTCGCCGTAAGGAAAGAGCTTTGTGTTGCCCTTTTCCAGCGCGAGCAGCGCTTTTTTCACAGGAAGACCGCCGGCGTAGCCCGTTAACTTCCCGTTGCTGCCCACCACCCGGTGGCAGGGCACCACGATGGCCAGTGGGTTGCTGTGGCAGGCCATGCCCACCGCCCGGGCGGCTTTGGGGGAGCCGAGTTCCTTCGCGATTTCGCCGTAGCTTTTGGTTTCGCCGTAGGGAATGGCGAGCATCGCCTCCTGCACACGCTTTTGAAAATCCGTGCCCGAAAGCTTCATGGGCAGGCTGAACGCCTTCCGGTAGCCCTTCAGGTACCCCAGAAGCTGCATATGCGCTTCGGAAATCACCGGCGTTTCCGCCACCGCGGTGCCGTTCGCCGGCCAGGCGGCGTTTTCGCCCACAAAGTCAATCCCCACAAGGAACTTTCCTTCGGATGCGATGCGCACCCGCCCGATGGGGGTGTCGTATTCAAAACAGCAGTGTTCGCGAATTCTTCTCATCGGAAGCACCCATAGTTAAGAGAGGAGGTGAAGTTACAGCGGAAAGACATCAAACACATGTTCACCTCATGATAACATGATTTTAACCGGCCTGTCCATGCCGTGTTGCTGCGCGGGGCGGCTCGCGCCTTTGGCATAGCCGCAAAAGAAGGATTTCGTGAAAAAGGTAATGGTTTCCGGCGCTTCTTTTGCGGTTCTTTGCAGCCTTCGTTAGAAGTTTGTTTGGCATTCACATGTTTTTAAGCATTCTCTGCGTCGCTTGAAAGAGGTTTTGTTGACGATGGATAGATCTGGGGATAAAATACAGTAAACTGACAACATTCAGCCGGCGTGCCGGGAAAGGAAAGCACCATTGAGCCAAACGCGCAAAAAAACCATCAAGTCCAGTCTGCCGATTTACATCGCAGCCGCAGCCTTTGCTCTTTTTGGCATCATACTGCCGATTTACCGGCTGTGGGCGCTGATTGTGACGCTGATCATCACGGCGGCGGCTTACATCCTGTCGGACAGGCTGGTTCCCAAGAAAATCATCGAAGTGCCCGTGGAGCCTGAGCCCGTCAAAACCGGCGATACGACGGCGGACGGCGTGATCGCCCAGGGGCAGGAGGCGATGAAGAAGCTCCGCGAGCTGAACGAAGGCATCAAGGACCATCTGCTCACCGCCCAGATCAACAGGATGGAAATCGCCTGCTCGTCCATTTTCAAGGCGATTGCGGAAAAGCCGTCCAGAAGCGGTCAGGTGCGGCGGTTCATGAACTACTACCTGCCGACTTCTTTGAAGCTTCTGGAAAGCTACCGTCAGCTGACGGCGGTTTCCACCGGCCAGCAGAACGTGGAAACATCCCGCATGCGCATCCGCGAGAGCATGGGCATGATCGCCGACGCCTTCGAAAAGCAGCTGGACAACCTGTATGAAGACGTGGCCATCGACATTACGACGGACATTGAAGTCATGGAATCCATGCTCAAAAGTGAAGGCCTGAAATAACAATCGTTGACACCAACGCAAAAACTGACGGAGGGCAAAATCATGACAAACGATATTCCCAAGCTGACCCTGACTCCCGATATTCCCGAGTTGACCGTCGATCCCGCAGGGAAAGCGATGGTGGAAACGCCCGGCACCAAGCCGGTGGAAACCGCGATGACCCAGCTTTCCCCCGAGGAGCAGAAGGCCGCGGAGGAGTTTTCCAAACAGATTGACATTCGCGATGCCAACCTCGTTTTGCAGTACGGCGCCGCCGCCCAGAAGAAGGTTTCCGGCTTCTCGGAAAGCGCTCTGGAAAAGGTGAGCAACAAGGACCTTGGCGCCGTGGGCGACATGATGACCAATCTGATGGTCCAGCTCAAGGGCTTCTCGGCAGAGGCGGACGAAAGGGGCTTCCTGGGCCTGTTCAAAAAGGGCGGCAGGAAGATCACCGCGCTGAAAGCGCGCTATGAAAAAACCGCCGTCAGCGTGGACCAGATCGCCAACATGCTGGAAGACCATCAGGTGACCTTACTCAAGGACATCGCCGTGCTGGATAAGATGTACGAAACCAACCTTGAATACTTCAAGGAGCTGACGATGTACATCGCCGCCGGCAAGATGCGCCTGGAGGAAGTGCGAAACACCGACCTTGTCGCCGCGCGGGAAAAGGCGCAGCGCACCGGTCTTCCCGAAGACGCCCAGGCCGCCAACGACCTGGCGAACATGTGCAACCGGTTCGAAAAGAAACTCCACGATCTGGAGCTGACGCGCAACATCTCCATCCAGATGGCGCCCCAGATCCGCATGATTCAGAACAACAACAGCCTGATGGCGGAAAAGATCCAGTCCACCATCGTGAACACCATTCCGCTTTGGAAGAGCCAGATGGTCATCGCTTTGGGCCTTGCCCATTCCCAGGCCGCGATGGAAGCCCAGCGCGCCGTTTCGGACACCACGAACGAGCTGCTGCGCAGGAACGCGGACGCTTTGAAGCTCGGCACCATCGAAACCGCCAAGGAGTCCGAGCGCGGGATTGTGGACATTGAAACCCTGCAGTACACCAACCAGTCCCTCATCAGCACGCTGGACGAGGTGCTCAAGATCCAGCAGGAGGGCAAGGAGAAGCGCAGGGCCGCCGAGGCGGAACTTGCCCGCATCGAAGGCGAGCTGAAGAACAAGCTGCTTGAGCTGCGCGGCTGATGCATACGAATAATACAGGGATAAGGAAAGAAACATGGCCAAAAAGCTGAAACGCCGCAGCGTTGCCGCTGTGATCGCGATAGCGGTGATGCTACTGACCCTTTTCGCTTCGGGCGGCGCGAAGCTTTCCGCGCTGCGAAACGAGGCGGAACAGGTGTTTTACAGCGGGGTCAGGGGCGACGGGCTGTCGATCTTCGGCGATTTGAACACCCGGCTGGACTGCGCCTACAACATGACCATCATCGCCCGAAGAAACGGCGGCGAGGGCACGGCGGAAGTGGACGGCGTGCAGTCCGCTTACGACAGGCTCGCCCAGGCGATGAACGCAAAAGCCTCCCAGTCCAGCCTTGCCGCGCTGAACCGGGAACTGACCAACGCGGTGGAAACGCTGTACCGCAAGATGGAAGGGTACGCCCTTTCGGACACGGACGAGACGCTCGTCGCCCGTCAGTACCGGAATTTCCTGTCGGCGAACGACACCATCTCCCACGATGGGTATAACATGCACGCCGCGGAATTCAACCAGACCCGTTCCGCTTTTCCGGCGAATATCATCGCCCTGCTGACCGGTGTAACCCCCCTTGATTACTTCCGCTAACCGCGGGATTTCACAGGCTGTTGCCAGAAGGAGACTGCATTGAAAAAACTGTCCGGTCTTTTTTCGCTCGTGCTTTGCGCGGCGCTGCTGCTTTTGCCCTGCGCGGCGCTGGCCATCGAAGTGGTCAAGCCGACGGAGTATTTCTACGTTGCTGACTACAGTAATGTGATAAATTCCGATACGGAGCAGTATATTGTCGAAAAGAACGCGGAACTTTTTGATAAAACCGGAGCCCAAATCGTCATCGTGACGGTGGATTTCATCGGTTCCGCGGACATTGAGGATTACGCCTATACTCTGTTCAACGAATGGGGAATCGGATCTTCCGAACGGCAGAATGGAATTCTGCTCCTATTGGTGATTGGCAACGACGATTACTGGACCATGCAGGGTAGTGGCATCGTAAACTATCAGTCTGATGGCGAACTGACAGCTCTGGTCATCGATAACCTCGAGGAGGATTTCGCAAGAAAAACCTACGATGCCGGGGTACGAAAAACATTCGACGCACTGCTCTCCCGAGTATATGAGATTTATCCGCCGACTTCTTCCGGCAGCACCGGCGGCCAGAACCCCGGCAGTCAGAACCCCGGCGGTTACGCCCCTCAGCCCGGCCCGGGCTACTATCAGGAGCAAAGAGGCGCCTCGGTCTGGGGTATTCTGGGCGCGATCTTCGGCGTCGTGGTGCTCATTATCATCATCATCTCCGTATTCGCCGTGTGCGGCGCCTGCGGCAGCGGCGGCGGAGGCGGACGGTACACCGTGGGCGGGCCGCGGGTGCACTTCTGGGGCCCCATCTGGTTCCCGAGAAGGCGGCATCACCATCGGCCCCCTCCCCCTCCTCCCGGAGGACCGCGCGGTCCCGGCTGGCGGCCCGGACCTGGTCCCGGTCCCGGACCTGGCCCCAAGGGTCCCAAGCCGCCTAAAACCGGCGGCTTTGGCGGCTTCGGCGGCTTCGGTGGCGGAGGCGGAAGTAGCCGAGGTGGCGGCGGAGGTCGTGGCAGTTTCGGCGGCTTCGGCGGCGGAAGTCGCGGCGGCGGCTTTGGCGGCGGAGGCGGACGCTCCGGTGGCTTTGGTGGCGGCGGCGGCGGAAGCCGAGGCGGCGGAGGTGGCAGGGGCAGGTAAACGCCCATACCCCGAATTTCACAAGCAAAAAATCCCCGGCGGAATGGCCCGCCGGGGATTTTTCTGTTTTGCAGGCTTTATGCAGCGTCGAATCGTGTTGTTTGGGCTTTTGCCAGACGGGTGCCGGGCAGAAGCATCGCTCAAAGCGCTGCGTTGCTTAGCCGTCAGGTGTTTCCTCCTGCTTTTTTGCCGGGGACTTGCGCGTGCGTTTTGGTGAAGAGGCCTTTGCTTCGGCTTCCGGCTCCTTTGCCTTCTTCCTGCCGCCCGTTTGGGGCTTTTCGCCGCCGGCGTCCTTCGCTTTGGGCGAAGCCTTCTTTTCTGCGACCTTTTTGGGCTTTGCCGCTTTCTTTTCTTCCGCCAAAGCGGCTTCCGGTTCGACCTGTGCCGCTGCTGCTTCCGCTGGAGCGGCTTCATTCGGTACGCTTTCGGGCACATGCTCCGGTTCGGAAAGGGGTTCCTCCGCCGTTTTCACAGGGGCAAGGAGCTGGTCGTACAGCGAAAGGTACTTCTTCGCGGAAGCGCCCCAGCTGAAATCCTTCGCCATCGCCCGGCGCATCATGCGCGTCCAGAGCGCCTTGTCTTTGTAATAGTTCGCCGCCGCCTCGATGGTGAACAGCATTTCGTGGGCGTTGTAATTGGCGAAGGAGAAGCCCGTGCCCTCGTCGGTATAGCGGTTGTAGGGCTGCACGGAGTCCCGAAGTCCCCCCGTTTCCCGCACGATGGGAATGGTGCCGTAGCGCATGGCAATCATCTGGGTCAGACCGCAGGGCTCGAACTGGGAGGGCATGAGCAGCATGTCCGCCCCGGCGAAAATCCGGTGGCTCAAAGCCTGGCTGTGCTCGATCCTCGCGGCGAACCTGCCGGGGTACCGCCAGGACGCCCAGCCGAACAGGTCGTGGTACCGCTGTTCGCCGGTGCCGAGCACCACGAACTGCAAATCCGCGCGCATGATGTCGTCGATGACGCGGTCGATGAGGTCGATGCCCTTCTGTTCCGTCAGGCGGGACACCATGGCAATCACCGGCACGTCGGGGTCCACCTCCAGTCCCAGATCCCGCTGCAGCGCCGCCTTGCACTCCGCCTTGCCGGTCAAATCCTCTGCCGAGAAATGGGCGGGAATCACCGGGTCGGTTTCGGGGTTGTACTCTTCAACGTCGATGCCGTTCAAAATGCCCAGCAGCACGTTGTTCCGGGCGCGGAGCAGTCCGTCCAGCCGCTCGCCGAAGTAGGGCGTTTGAATCTCCTGGGCGTAGGAGGGGGAAACGGTGGTTACCACGTCCGAAAACACAATGCCGCCCTTCAGGAAGTTCACGCAGCCGTAATACTCCAATAAATCGGGGTGGAAGTATTCGTCCCCGATGCCTAAAAGGTCGTCGATGAACAGCCAGGGGAAAATCCCCTGATACCGCAGGTTGTGGATGGTGAACACGGTGCGGACGTCCCGTAAAAGGGGGTTGGAGCGGTACTGGGTGGCGAGAAGCGGCGCAATCATGCCGGTCTGCCAGTCGTTGAGGTGCAAAATGTCCACCGAAAGGTTCAGCCGGACGATGGTTTCCAAAACGGCGCGGCAGAAGAAGGCGTAGCGCTCGCCCTCGTAATTGCCGGAACTGTACACCCCTTCGTTGCCGAAGTAGTACTCGTTGTCGATGAAATAGAAGGTGACGCCGTTGTGCTCCAGAGAAAGCACGCCGCAGTACTGCCTGCGCCAGCCGAGATGGACGTAGAACACCTGCTCGGTTTTCATCTTTGCCTTGAAATGCTCGGGAATGTCCCGGTATTTCGGCAGAATGACGCGGGCGTCCACGCCTTCTTTGGCGAGGGCGACGGGCAGCGTGCCGACGACGTCCGCCAGACCGCCGGTCTTGATGAAGGGGGTGCATTCGGATGCGGCAAATAACAGTTTCATGGGCACTCCACTCCTTGAGGCTGATTCAGATGCGTTACACCACCGCGTTCTTGCGGATGACCACGGGGAAGTTCTCGGTTCCCAGCAGCCTTCTGTCCCTGCGCACAAAAACGCCTTTATCCAGTATCACGTTTTCCAGTTCTGCGCCTTCGGAAATCTCGCTGCCCTGCATCAGGATGCAGTTTCGCACTTTGGCGCCCTTGTCGATGCGCACACCGCGGAACAGGATGCAATTTTCCACATACCCTTCGATGGTGCAGCCGTCCGCCACCATGGAGTTCTTCACCTCGGCGCAGCCGGCGTAGCGGGCGGGAGGCTCGTCCTTGACTTTGGTGTAAATCGGCGACTCGGGGGAGAACAGGTCGGACCGGACATCGTCCCGAAGCAGCGCCATGTTCTCCCTGAAATACGCGCTCAAAGAGCCCACCCGCGCCACGTGGTCGTCGTATCGAAATCCGTAGACCTTCAGGGAATCCAGCCGCTTGAACACAATGTCCCGCATGAAGTCTGTGCAGCCGCGGCCGGCGGATTCGTCCAGAAGGTAGAGAAGCAGCGCTTTTTCGATGATCATGCAGTCCATGTAGCAGTTGTGGGACTTGGGGCGCAGGGAGTCGATCTCCATATCCGTTATTCTGCCCCGCTCGTTGAGGATAAAGCGCACTTCGTCCAGAAGTTCGGGGCCGGAGGGCTTGTCCGTCGGCTCGATGTTGTAAAAAAAGGTAATGTCTGCCCCGTTGTTCATGTGCTCCACCATCGCCTTTTCGTAGGATGTGTTGTAAAGCGTTTTGGTGGTCATGAAGATGCAGTACTCGTAGGGCACTTTTTCAATGTAGTCGATGGAGCCGCGAATGGCGTCCACATCTCCCCGGAAAAAGCCGGTATTCTCCCTGGTGAAAAAGGGCGTGAGCAGGAACAGCCCGTCCTTTTTGCGGTGCAGGTCCCAGGGCGCGCCGCCGCCCACATGGTCCATCAGCGAGTTGTAGTTCCGCTGGGTGATGACGCCAACGTTGGTGATGCCGGTGTTCACCAGATTCGAAAGGGGAAAGTCAATGGCGCGGTAGCGCCCGCCAAAGGGCAAAGCCGCGATGGAGCGCTCGGCGGTGAGCTCTTTTAAATGGGTGTTGCTGTCGTCGGCGTAAATCAGGCCGAAAGCGTTGTTGATCATGGCGTTTCCCCCTTATGCGTTGAAGTCGTAGCCCGCGTCCAGCATGACGCCCTTGGGGATGTGGGTGCTGGGGGGAATGACGGTGTTCTCGCCCACCACGGCGATGCCGTCGTTCTCCGGAACGCCCTTGGGCTCCAGTTCGCCGATGGAGCAGTTTTCGCCCACCACCACGTTCTCGCCCACGATGGCCTTGAAGATGCGGGCGTTTTTGCCGATCACCGCGTTGGGCATGATGACGGAATCCACCACCACCGAGCCTTCCGAAACGGTGGAACCTGTGAACAGCACGCTGTGGGTCACATGCCCCATCACCGTGCAGCCTTCGGACACCACCGAACGGGTTACGCTGGCGCCCTCGCCGATGTAATGCCCCGGTTTGCTCTGGGTGCGGCTGTAAATCCTCCAGTCGGAGCTGAACAGGTCGAACGCCGGCGGCTCTTCCAGAAGGTCCATGTTGGACTCCCACAGGCTCGAAATCGTGCCCACGTCCTTCCAGTAGCCGGAAAACGAGTAGGCGTAAAGCTTCTGGCCTGCTGTGAGCATGGCGGGAATAATGTCTTTCCCGAAGTCGTTGTGGCTGAAGGGGTCCTTTTCGTCGGCGATCAGATAGCGCTTCAGCACCGGCCAGGTAAAGATGTAAATCCCCATGCTGGCTTTGTTGGACTTGGGGACCTTGGGCTTTTCCTCAAACTCGGTGATGCGGTCGTCGGCGTCGGTGTTCATGATGCCAAAGCGGGATGCCTCCTCCAGCGGCACGGGTAAAACGGCGATGGTGCAGTCCGCGTTCCTGCTCACATGGCTTTTGAGCATGGCGGCGTAGTCCATCTTGTAAATGTGGTCGCCGGAAAGCACCAGCACGAACTGGGGATTGTACTGGTCGATGAATGCGATGTTCTGAAAAATGGCGTTCGCCGTGCCGCGGTACCATTCGCCGGTTTCGCCCACGGAATAGGGGGGCAGCACAAAGGCGCCGCCCTCGTTGCGGTTCAAATCCCAAGGGCCGCCGTTGCCGATGTAGCGG